>CALINM010000105.1 GCA_938045315.1 uncultured bacterium
AATTGGTGCAGACATAGTTGTTTATAGTGCGAGTAAGTACCTTGCCGGGCATAATGATGTAATTGGAGGGATAATTGTTACGAAGGATTTTGAGCTTGGTGAAAAACTTTATTTTTTTCAAAATTCAATAGGTAGTATTATGAGCCCCTTTGATAGTTGGCTTGTATTAAGGGGATTAAAAACTCTCCATATAAGAATGGAGAGACAAATTAATAATGCTGAAAAAATTGCTAAATTTTTAGAAACACACAAGAATGTTCTTAAAGTATATTATCCTGGATTAAAAGATTCGCAATGGTATAATGTTATAAAAAAACAGTCAAAAGGTGCTGGTGCTATGATATCCTTTGAAGTAAAGGATTCTAAAAAAATCCCGGATATTCTCTCTAATGTAAAAGTATTCATTTTTGCAGAAAGTTTAGGTGGTGTGGAGTCACTAATTACCTTTCCTTCCATCCAGACACATTCTGCAATGCCAGAAGAGTTAAGAAAAAAACTTGGGATAAATGATAAGTTGTTAAGGCTTTCAATAGGTATCGAGAATTGTGAGGATCTTATAAAAGATCTTGAAGAAGTTCTAAGTTAGGAGTTTATATGAAAATTAAAACGAGGATAATTCATAGTGGTAAAGACATTGATGAGTTTACAGGTGCTTCAAGCATTCCAATTTATCAAGTTTCTACATATGCTCAAAAAGACCCTATTAATTTGGGGAAATATGATTATGGAAGGAGTGACAATTTAACAAGACATGCAGTTGAACATATTGTTGCAAATCTTGAAGGTGGAAAAGCTGGTTTTGCTTTTTCATCTGGTATGGCTGCAATATCATCTGTTTTCTTGATATTTAAACCAGATGATGAAATTATTGTTACGCAAGATGTCTATGGAGGAACGTATAGAGTTCTTAATACAATATTTAAAAATTGGGGATTAAAAGCTAAATATATTGATATGACCGATGTTTCAAATATTGAAAAACATATAACTGATAAGACGAGATCGATATTTGTTGAAACCCCAACAAATCCACTACTTAAAATTATAGATTTGAAAGGTGTGAACGAAATTGCTAAAAAATATGGTTTACTCACAATCATAGATAATACTTTTATGACTCCCTATCTTCAACGACCGATCGAGTTTGGTTTTGATATTGTAATTCATAGTGCCACAAAATTTATGGGTGGGCATAGTGATCTAATAGCGGGGGTTGTGGTTGTAAAAGATGAAAATTTATCAATTAAGATGAAAAGAATTCAGAATTCTTTTGGCGCAATACTAGGGCCCATGGATTCCTTCCTACTTCATAGGGGTATAAAAACATTAGCTATAAGAATGGAAGCTCAGCAAAAAACGGCTTTTGAATTAGCAAAATGGTTAAAAAATAAATCTGGTGTAAAAAAAGTATACTATCCCCTCCTCGATGAACATCCAGGAAAAGAAATACATTTAGAACAATCAGATGGTGGTGGAGCGGTTTTAAGTTTTGAATTTGAAAGCTTTGATTTAGCATACAAATTTATGAAAAATGTTAAGTTACCTCTTTTAGGTGTGAGTTTAGGTGGTGTAGAAAGCATTTTGTCTTATCCATCTTCAATGTCCCATGCAGCAATTCCTCAAGATGTAAGAATTAGCTTAGGGATCACTGATACTTTAGTTAGATTATCTGTAGGGCTTGAAGACATAGAAGATTTAAAAGAAGATTTAGAAGGGGCAATAAATAAAGCATTAAAATAGATTTGCAGTTTCTAAGTAATTAATTTAAAATCATTCAAGAGGTCCAGGGATGACAAAATTTATTGTACCCCACAGCCCAATTATAACAAAAAAAGATAGGCAAAGATTAAATGGTCACAAATCTTGCATTCTCTGGTTTACTGGACTTTCAGGATCGGGAAAATCGACCATCGCACATAGAGTAGAGGAGATACTGTACGAAAGGGGTATAAGGACATATGTTTTAGATGGTGATAATATTAGGTTGGGATTAAATAAAAATCTTGGTTTTTCAAAAGAGGATAGGGAAGAAAATATTAGAAGAATAAGTGAAGTAGCGAAACTTTTTGTTGATGCTGGTTTAATTGTTCTAACTGCTTTTATATCTCCTTATAGAAAAGACAGAAACTTAGCAAGAAGCCTTGTTGAAGATGGAGAGTTTATTGAAATATACGTTAAATGCCCCCTTGAGGTCTGTGAAAAAAGGGATGTAAAGGGGTTGTACGAGAAGGCAAGAATGGGGATTATTAAACAATTTACAGGAATAGATGATCCCTATGAAGAACCAGAAAATCCAGAAATTATTATAGAAACGAATAAAAATTCCTTAGAAGAATGCTCGAACATGGTTGTTAAGTATTTGGAAAACAAAGGATATTTTTATGTGGACTGAAAAAGATATTTTTAAGCTTATAAACATTGTAATTATAGCCACAAATGAAGTTCTCTCAATATATAAATCTCATGATTTTGAAGTGCTTGAAAAAGATGATAAAACTCCCCTTACATTAGCTGATAGGATGTCACATGAATGCATAACTGAGGGGTTAAAGCAATTGGGATATGAATTTCCAGTTCTCAGTGAAGAAGGTAAGACAATACCCTATCAAGAAAGAAAAAATTGGTCATACTTTTGGTTAATTGATCCATTAGATGGTACAAAGGAGTTCATCAATAAAAATGGCGAATTTACTATTAATATAGCCCTCGTTGAGTGTGATGTTCCTGTAATAGGAGTTGTTTCAGTGCCCGTTAAAAAGGAGGTGTTTTTTGCTTTTAAGGGTAGGGGGGCTTATAAAATTTATAATGAGGGAAGGCTGTTTAATGATAATGATGAGATATTTAAATTTGCTAAAAGATTACCATTAGAATATTTAAGAGATTTTATAGCTGTTGTTGGCAGTCGTTCACATAGAGATGAGAAGACGGAACAATTCATCGAGGGGCTAAAGAACCTTGGAGATGTAAATGTTTTACATGTGGGAAGTTCCTATAAAATATGCTATGTAGCAGAAGGTGGGGCAGATATATATCCCCGTTTTGGCAGGACAATGGAGTGGGATATAGCGGCAGGACATGTAATATTAGAAGAGTCTGGGGGAGAGATTTTAAATGCTTTAAACTTGGAGAAAATAAAGTATAATAAACAATCGCTTGAAAACCCACCATTTATTGCTAAATCCTGTCGTTTTATAGAGAAGTATGAAAAAAAGCAAAGAAATTGATATTCTTTTGGGCACTTACAACGGTGAAAGGTATCTTTTACCACTTTTAGAATCAATTGAAAAGCAAGATTATGTTAATTGGAGGCTGATAGTTAGAGATGATTGTTCAAGAGACAATACAAAAAAAATTATATTTCATTTTAAACAAAAATATCCAGAGAAAGTAATGATTATTGATGATGAAGGGAAGAATTTAGGTGCCTGTAAAAATTTTTTAAGGCTCCTTGAGTTTTCAAGAAATGATTATATTCTTTTCTGTGATCAAGATGATGTCTGGCTTTCAGATAAAATTAGAAAAATGCTTAAAAAGGTAGAAGAGATAGAAAATAATTTTTCAGAAATTCCCTTTCTCATACACCATGATTTAATAGTTACTGATGAGAATTTGAATATCATTTCCCAATCCTTCTGGAAATATCAGTTTATAAAACCTGAATTTTGTAAAACTTTGCCTCGTTTACTTGTTACAAATTCTGTTACAGGATGTGCTACACTGATAAATAAAAAATTAAAAGATATAATTTTACCAGCTCCTGATGGTATTATAATGCATGATTGGTGGATTGCTCTTGTGGCTTCTACATTTGGGAAAATTTTCTGGATTCCCGATAAATTAGTTTTATACAGGCAACATGGTAAAAATGATGTGGGGGCTAAGGAGTGGAATATCTCATACATAATAAAAAAGGCA
The DNA here is from genome assembly GCA_938045315.1 of uncultured bacterium. Taxonomy (GTDB): domain Bacteria; phylum CALINM01; class CALINM01; order CALINM01; family CALINM01; genus CALINM01. The sequence goes on from CALINM010000105.1 coordinate 3,916, forward strand.
ATAACTTTTTATAATAGAGAAGCATTGTTAGTGGGTGTTC
>CALINM010000106.1 GCA_938045315.1 uncultured bacterium
AAAGAGAATCGAAGAACAAATAAATCTTTAATTTTCGTAACTAAAAAAATCATAGAGGTATTTAATGCCGCAGCAAACATTTGACAACTTCATTGATTTAAAGAATTATTTTAACAATTCACCCTCAACTAAATCAGATGATAGTCTGATCAAATCTATGATTGACCTTGGTAAAATGATGGACGAGGATATTTCTGATGGAATAAAATTATTAAAAAGGAAATACCCAAGTCATTCGCTTTTAAATATCTCTATAATACATTCACTAATCTGGTCAGGTCACGCAATTGATGCACCTCAATTTTATTTAAATAGTCTTGAATATTTGAAACGTGGCAAAGAGTCCTATCTTGAAAAAGCTATTGCTAAAAGTGGAAGGTTTGGTGAAGAAAGTCTTAAACATGTTCTTAAAGGTTGGTTTGTTATACTTGAAAACTTTGGAGATTATGACTTCGCAAGAATTAAAGCAGATAGAATAGTCCAACTTCAGGAAATTATTTGGAAATTAACATATAATCTTCTGAATGAAAATATGATTAGAGGTATTGGTAACTGGTTATTGTTAGCTCCATTTAAAATAATAGTTGCATATCGTAGAACACTTTGGGAAAATAAAAATATCGATCAATTAAGAATGCCACTTGGGCTTGAGGTAATAAGGGGTATTCATAAATTAATGAGAAAGAAATCAAAGTATTTAGATGGATTTGCTGGCTATATGTTTTATGAGCAGGAAAAAAATTTTCTTGAAGATAAAACTGTAGTAGAGATTGTGCATAATATCAGTAGAAAAATTGCAGAAGATTATGATACAAGAGCTATCCATGTCAATTCTGGGCTTTACCTATTAGGGAAAGATGAAATTTAAGAATTTTATTTTTAATTAAATTTAATCAATCACTCGTAAATTAAATCGTTTTGTTTTAGGGGTAAAAATGGAAGAAATTTTTTTTACTGAACTTTGCTCTCGGATGCCTGAGCAAATGCTTTATAAAGTAGTAACTGAAACAGTAAAAAATAATAAGGAACGGTTTTGTGATTTCTTTAAGTATAATGTGCAAAAAGCATTTCCTGGTTTCCGAAGCACTCAAAATATTCCTTTAAGACTTTTGGGTAATAAAATTGTCAAAAAGTGTAAAGAAAATCCACTAATTGCTCAAGCTCTATTGGAAGAATGGTACAAACTAAAAAAGACTTTCGTTATTGAGATTAAGGAAATACTTGAAAAATTATCTTATAAGTGTAAGGAACCAGATTTTGAATCGTTAAAAATTTCTTTTGAATATCTTAAAGAGGAACATTCGATAAATAAGGATGATCTTTGTTATGCTAATTTATTTAATCAGGAAGTAGATGAAGATAAACTTTTTGAAATAACTTTAATTACAATTTTTTTAGGATGGTTTCCCTCATTAAAGGAGAACATAATGAGTTCAATAGAGCAAACCCCCAGGCCTCATATAAAGGAATTTGAAGATGCTGTCAATTCCCCAGATGAACTGATTAAACAATTAAATCAACATTATAATTCGTTTGAAAGATATAAAACTCAACTAAATGAATTACTAGATAGCATTTCTTTAGCATTAAAAGATGAAAAACAAATATCATTAAAAGAAAATAATTTATCGATTATCAATAGTTATAATGATGCATATTCAAATGTTATTAAAATCGCTGAGAAGTTATCAAAAGCAATGGATAGTTTACAAATAGTAAAATCTGAAGAAGTACCAATACCTCTCAAGATTGATTTTAATAAGGAAACTTTAAGTACGATTAAACAAAAATTATTTAATCACTTTGAAGAATATCTTAAAATTATTGATAATTTTATTCAAGAGAAGCTATCTGCAAATAACAATTTGTTAGTGAGTATTGATGAGGAAGTTAGGTCGAAACTTGAAAACTCTTTGAAAGATATTGAGAAAAAATATTTATCTAATAAATCTTTTGATGTAGCTCAAGAAATCATAAATAATCTTGTAGAAATTGAAAAAAATATAAAAATAGATATTGACTCCTATACCATAGAAATTGCATTTATTGATTTGGAAATCAAGAGTTCAAAAAGAGCAGAAAAATTCATTCTGGATTTTTTCAAAACAAATGGAGCTACAGATCTTGATATGCTGATTTTTTTTCTGTTTTTATTACCCGAAGAAATTTCTCTCTCCATAGAGCTAAAAAATTATCTTTTGCAACTTTTTGTAAAATTTCTCAGTGAATTAAATAGAGATCAATTAGTAGCATACATTTCAGAAGATGCTATACATAAATTAATCTCGGATTTAGACGATGGTAAAAAGCTACTGTCAATTTTTGCAATACTACTTTATACCTTTAATAAAATTGATTTAGCTACATCAATTATTTATAAGGAGGGTGTATATGAATCAGTGTCAGACTATGACATTTTTAAGAAGATTGTTGATGTAATAGCAAAAGGGCAAGACTTAAAATTTTATGTTTCAAAAATTGATGAGTTGAATAAATATGAGGAATTACTAAATAGTTACTTTTCAAGAAATAGCGAATATGAAAAAATTACCTCTGGTATAGAAAAAAAATATAAAGCAGTTTTTGATAATAAAATCTTACCAGAGCTAACAAATATTTATTCAAGAATAGTGGCTTCCAAAAATCTTTCTGATGAGCAAAGTTTAATACATAAGATTTCTAGTCCAGAATATTCTTCAGATCTGTACCATAGAAGCAAAGGAGATTTACCTAAAAATTACTCTCTCGAAAAAAAGATTGAGCGTATTATAGAAAACATAGTTAAAGAAATAAAAACTTACTATGAATACAAAAAATATGAAAAAGAGTTTTCCGAAAAAGAATATATCCCCTCAAACAAATTAGATTCAGAATTACAAAACTTCTTCGAAAATAATCCAACCCTAAGCCCAATGAAAAAAACTGTCTTCAATATCCTATCTAACTTTAAAGATAATCAAGAAAAACCTAAAGTAAATTATTCATTAGAATTTAAAGATTATGTTGCATCACTAATATTAGATTCACAATTTTATACAAAACATTGCACTGATATTATTAAAAACTTAAATGAGAAAAAATTATCAATACATGAAATATATCAAATTATTAAAAGTAATTTTGAGTCTCAAACTGATATAAAAAGTACATTAGAAAAATTAAAGTCAGCTCATTGTTTTAGGAGTTTACAGCTTCTTAAAGATTTCATTGATGACGAAGACTTAAAGTTAATTGAGGAATGGAATAAAATTGATATGCAGGAAATGAAAGAACTTGAAAAATTCCTAACAGATAATAATAAAATTTTACCTGAAGAATACTTTTACTTCAAAGAACAAGGAAGGTTAAAATATTGTAAAGATATCTTGATGCAAATAAGACATTTAGTTTTGGATGAGAAGAAAAGATCCTCAGAGATGTTAGTCCGTCAGTTTGATGATTTACAAAAAATATCAGCAAAGACCAGATTAGAACTTATTGATGAAAAAGACGGATTTTCCGAACAAAATTATGGTAAAATTCTTGAAGCTTTAAAGGTCATTGATGAAATTTCACATCTAAAAAAGGAAAATAAAATTTCTTTAGCCAATTCTTTGCTTAAAGAGATTGAACACTTACGCCAGTTTAATAATGAATCTTTAGATCAACTTAATAGGTTATTAAAACAATATTCAGAAAATGAAGCAGGAATATTATTCAAAGATTCAATATATATAAAGATGCCTTTAATTGACATCATTAAATATATGCAGGCAGATGATTATTTATCTTTAGGGCTCAAGAAACAGCAATGGATGGAAATTTCCTCAGACAGAAAAGAATATATTATGGATTTAATTGAGAAATGGTTGTTTTTGCAAAATAAACCAAGTACTAAAGAAGATATTAAAAAAGCTAAGTTGGAAATTGATGAAATTGTAGAAAATTTTTCTGAATTAGTTAAAAATTTATGTAGTATATGTAGTCTTTACAAGACTAATGATAATAAAAAGATTGGAATAGAACCAACACAAGAATGGGATTACAGTACAGATTTACCTTTTCTTTTTACAAGCAAGTTACAAAGTCCAAGATGCTCTTCTTTGGATAACCCTATAAATTTCTTTGTTTTAACTCAACTACAAACTTCAAGTAAAAAGTAT
>CALINM010000107.1 GCA_938045315.1 uncultured bacterium
AATTTCTCTATCAGTTTCGTTTGCAACAGCAATTTCCAATTCTGACCAATCATCAGTTTTACCGAAGGAGACAACTCTAAGTGTAATACCTTCAATCTTAACAGCTAAAGGCTTATCTTTGGGCATTTCCTGATAGGTCAACTTTGTGGCTCCAGTACAACTTAAAATAAAGGCAAATAATACAATATATATAATGAATTTTCTCATGTTTTAATTTTACAATATTTATTTAAAAAATCAAATGTCATCTTCTTTGAAGAATTAGAGGTAGTTCTAAATTGTTTTCTTCTAAAAGCTTTTGATCGCTTAAAATAATATTGGAAGGGCCGTCAGCTACGACAACTCCATCTTTAATAACAATGCACCTCTCGCAAACATCTAATATCATATCGAGATCATGGGAAGCTATAATCTTTGTATGTTTAAAACTCTTTAATAAGTTAATCAAAGCTCTCCTTGATTTGGGGTCTAAATTTGATGATGGTTCATCCATAGCAAGAATATCTGGATCCATAGAAATAACAGAAGCAATGGCAACTGCTCTTTTCTGACCACCTGATAAATGGTGAGGTGGTTTATTCTTTAAATCATAACAACCAACAATCTCAAGGGCATTTCTCACTTTGAAATCTACACTATGCTCATCAAGCCCCATATTAATTGGTCCAAAAGCAACATCTTCGTAAACAGTTGGCATAAATAACTGATCATCTGGATTCTGAAAAACTACACCAACTTTTTTTCTAATCTCTATTCTTGTTTTTTTATTTAAAATTAAATCACCAATTTTTATAGTTCCACTGGTGGGTAGTAAATAACCATTTAGATGCATTAATAAAGTAGTTTTTCCAGAGCCATTTGCACCAACAACACCTACTGATTCTCCATGATTTATAGTAAAACTTATTCCTTTAAGAGCAGAAGTACCATCGGGATAAATAAATGTTACATTTTCAAATTTGACAATATGATGACTCATCTAATTAACCTTAATATAAATCTTCCCATACTATTTACAGGTTCTAAGAACCTAAAAAAGTAAATCATGATAAGAATAATTAAAATAAATAAAAGGTCCGGAAAACCTAATTTTTTCCTTTTGTTATATGGCATATTACCATTATATCCTCTTGACAACATGGCATAATAAATTCTTTCAGCCCTATTTAAACTTCTAATCAATAGATTACCAGCTAACTTAACATAAAACTTTAATTCCAATCCTTTTTTGTTAAAACTTCTTAATTCCTTAGCTCTTACCATTCTCATTGCTTCCTCTGCTAATACAAAAATATACCTGTACATGAAAAGAAGCTGATTAACAAAAATCTCTGGTACCTTAAAACATCTCATTGCGTAGCATAAACCAGAGAAAGAAGTAGTAGATATAAGAATGATTATGATGCTGACAGTAAGAACAAATTTAATTAAAATAGAAAAAAAAGATAAAATACCATAACTTATTGGTATATTAAATAAATAAAATGCTGTGTTTCTGTCGAAAAAAGGATTAAATATTGCAATAAAAAGTATGAAGGGAGAAACAACAAAAATTCTCTTGATTATAAAACTAATAGGAATTTCACCTATAATTATAGAAAATATTTGAAATGAAAAAAAAGGAATTAAAGGTATAACTGCATATTTTGGAAAAGATAGAACAGCAATTATATAAGCAATAGCCCCTATTACTTTTACTCGTGCATCAATATTGTGAATAATTGTATCTTTATAAGATAGCCTATCTAAGTATCCTAAATTAAAAAACTCTCTATCAAAATTCATCAAAAACTATATTACCAAAGAGGGATATATTTTCAAAATAAAAAGTAGGGCTTTTTTAACCCTACTCTTTTTCATGAAGGGCGCTTCTTTTTGATAGTTTTTAAAATAAAACCAGTTAAAAATGTTAGAGACAACACAATAAAAGCACCAAAAACGCCAGATAATGTTGTGCCCAAATCTATGTTTGGATACTTTTCTTCTCCGGCTTCGGCATCTTTACTCTCATCCTTTTTAAAAGTATAATCAGGAAATATAGAAATTTTCTCTTGAACGCTTTTTAAAATATTTGTTAGGGTATGTTCTTTTTCTGGTAGCTCTGGCTTCCCATATACTTTTTCTATAGACCACTCTAAACCATCGGGATTACTTGAAGCAAACCAGCTTAAAATCCCACCAGTAATTATGGTTAATATTAAAAATCCGATGACAATTTTTTTTATAAAAGTACCATCTACTTTTCCTGAATAATTTCCCAAGGAATGTTCTAATATTTCTGGCTTTGACATTGTAACATACTTTACAATCCCATAAGTCACCACTCCCTCAACGATACCGATTAATAAATGAATTGGCTGCATAAGCAATAGGAATGTTTTAAAGGGTAGTTCACTTATTCCCGAAAAATACGTCTGTAACACAACACTAAATGCTCCTAATTGTAATCCTATAACAGCCGAAATAAGGGTTGCCAAAAAAACAAATTTATTGTGTTTTATTAAGGGTTTGTATATTAATGGATAGGCTATGAAGGAAGTGTAAAATCCTAAATTCCAGATATTACATCCTAAAGCAAGTAGTCCTCCATCTGCAAAAAAAAGTGCCTGTACAGTTAATATTGAAGCCATAACCACGAAACCTGCATAGGGCCCTAAAATAATTGATAAAAGCATTCCTCCACCTAAATGACCACTTGATCCCGTTGCAGGAATTGTAAAATTTATCATCTGAGCTGCAAAAACGAAAGCACCAAGTATTCCCATTATAGGTATCATTTTCTCTTCAATATTGTCTTTTAATTTTTTTGCACTATATGCAATACCACCTAAAGAGAGTGCCCAAAAACCAACACCGACTGCAGGACTTATTAGAGCATCTGCCATATGCATAAACTATCTCCTTAAAATTTGAATGTAAAACCAAAAAGAGCAGTGTGATCAATTTCAGGTTTATTTATTCCATACTTATATCCTAAATCAAAACTAAAATTATCAGAAACTGAATAAATTAATCCTACCAAACAGAAAGCAGGATCAGTTCGGGAAGCTAAATCAGGATTTGTTTCAATACCTAAATTAGCCACTAGTTTCATTTGTTCAAATATTTCATATTCTCCTGCCATTGATGCATGCCATATATCTCTTCTTTGTTCATCTTTGCTCTCATTACGAGAATACCCCAGATTTAAATGTAATGTTATTGGTTTTTTTTCCTGAGTAAATATAATAAATCCACTATACCCTATTCTACCACTGCTCAAACTCTTATCATGATCACCTGTTGGTAAACTTATTCCTGGCTTGATTGCCATACTAAATCCTTCTCTTTCATAAAATCTCCACTTTAACTCTAATGAACTATCACCAATGCCTCTCACCTTTTCCAAATTTTTCGTGCCCAACTCTCTAATATTAACAAATTCATAGGGCACACCAAAAATAACATCCAGATTATCTAATAAACCATACGAAATAATAGTAGCTAATTCAAATGATCTTTCTTTCATCCCATATTCTTTATCCCACCTGTATTCGGTATTTAATTCTATCTGGATCTTACCACTTCCCTGAGTTCCAGTATCATCTGTTATAAGAGGATGAGCTGAAAAAGCTTTGTTAAATGAAGAAACTAAAAAAACTAGCATATAAAGGGAGCATAAAAAAACTCTCATAAAACCTCCTAAAAATAATAAGTTGTGGGGATTTTTTCTCTACCCTTTAAGATGCGAAATTCTTTTCGCCTGGTTTGCCTTCGTGGTAATTAAAATATATTAAATTGTCTAAATTAAGTCAATATAAATTTCTTTTTAAAAAA
>CALINM010000108.1 GCA_938045315.1 uncultured bacterium
AATTCTCTTTTTTTCCACAAAAAGTAAATGGCTGGATAAACCATGAGCTCCATTAAAAAAGAGGTTGTAAGTCCACCAACCATGGGTGCTGCAATCCTTTTCATCATATCAGCACCAGTACCCGTTGACCACATAATAGGCATTAGACCAATCATAGAAGTCAATACAGTCATCATTTTTGGCCTTACTCTCTTTACTGCACCATGAATAATAGCAGATTTTAAATCATCTTCGGTTTTTAATTCTCCTTTTTTCTTAGCATCCTCATATGCCAAATCTAAAAAAACAAGCATAAATACACCAGTTTCAGCATCAAGTCCCATTAAAGCAATCATTCCAACCCACACGGCAATTGAGATATGGTATCCAAGAAAATAAAGAAGCAGTAATGACCCAACGAGAGAAAAGGGCACAGCAAGAAGAATAATAAATGTTTTTACAATAGAACGGGTATTTAAATAGAGAATAAAGATAATCAAAATAAATGTTATGGGGAGTATTATTTTAAGCCTTTCCTTAACCCTTAACATGTTTTCATATTGTCCACTAAATGTTATTGTATACCCTGCTGGAACTTTTATTTTTTCAGAAACTATTTTCTTCGCTTCAGTTACATATGTACCAATATCTATATTTTCAATATCCACATATACATAACCTGCTATCATCCCATTTTCATTTCTAATCATAGAAGGGCCATAACTAAGGGTTATATCGGCAAGCTCTTGTAAGGGAACAAAAAATCCCATCACTGTTTTAACAGGTATTCTTTTTAAATCATCAACAGAGTCTCGATAATCTTTTTCTAATCTCACATTAATTGTATATCTCTCCCTACCTTCAATTGTTGAGATTATCTCCTCACCACCGATTGCTGTTGAGACTACCATTTGTAAGTCCTCGATAGTAAGTCCATATCTTGCGAGGACATCCCTTTTTGGAATTATATTCACAAAATAGCCACCACCCACCCTTTCTGCAAAAACACTTCTTGTGCCTTTTAAACTTCTAAGCAGATCTTCAATTTCTAGTCCTATCTTCTCAATATGCTTTATATCATTTCCAAGAATTTTTATACCCATGGGTGTTCTAACACCAGTAGTCAACATATCAATCCTACCCTTGATGGGCATTGTCCAAGCATTGGTATTTCCTGGTATCTGTAAAGCATCATTCATCTCTTTTATTAACTCTTCATATGAAATCCTATCATCCCATATGGTCCTGAATATTTTTTTAAGAAACTCTGGTGCCCAATCAGAGTACCACCTTTTCTTTTCCCTCCACTCAGACTTAGGTTTTAATACCACCGTTGTCTCCATCATAGAAAAAGGTGCTGGGTCAGTGGAGGTATCAGCTCTACCAGCTTTTCCAAAAACAGACTCCACCTCAGGAAAGGACTTTAAAATTCTATCCTGTAAAATCAACAAATTCTTCGCCTCTGTAACTGAAATACCTGGTAGCGTTGTGGGCATGTATAGAATTGTTCCCTCATTAAGGGGGGGCATAAATTCAGATCCTAATTTAAAATAAATGGGTATAACGGAAATAACAACAGCAAAGGCTAAACCAACAATTTTCTTTGGATGTTTTAAAATAAATTGACAGACTGGCTCATAAATTTTAAAAAGAACTTTACTTATAGGATGTTTTTCTTCCGGATAATATTTGCCAACAAAAATTGAAGTTGCTAAATTTGCAAGAAACTTTGGCTTAAAATTGAAGGGATCTAACCTTGTAAAAAACATGCGAACTGCAGGATCAAGTGTTATCGCAAGTATGGATGCCAAAGCCATTGTTAGAGTTTTTGTCCATGCTAAAGGTTTAAAAAGTCTTCCTTCCTGATCAACAAGTGTAAAAACAGGTAAGAAAGATACCGTTATAACAAGTAGAGAGAAAAAAACGGAAGGCCCTACTTCCATTAAGGCTTCCAGCCTGACTTTGTGATAATCAACTTTTCTGCCTTCTTTTATCCAGTGTTCTATCCTTTTGTAGGCATTTTCAACTTCTACGATGGCACCGTCAACAAGAACTCCAATGGAAATAGCAATCCCAGCAAGACTCATAATATTTGACGTAATTCTCATCCCATACATGGGTATAAAGGCAAGCAAAACTGATATAGGTATAGTTATAATAGGAACAAGAGCTGAAGGTATGTGCCATAAAAAAATTAGAATTACAAGACTTACCACTATCATTTCTTCAATAAGACTAGTTTTCAATGTATCCATTGATTTCTTTATCAAATCAGACCTATCATAAGTTGTTACAATTTCTATCCCCTCTGGAAGACCATGTTTAACTTCTTTAAGCTTCTCTTTTACCCTTTCAATAACATTCAATGCATTTTCTTTATGTCTCATAACCACAATTCCACCCACTACTTCACCTTCACCATTCAATTCTGCTATTCCCCTTCTTATTTGTGGTCCCATAGATACATTTGCCACATCTCTTAAAAATAAAGGTGTCCCGTTTACTGTTTTTATCACAATTTTTTTTATTGCATCCACATTCTGAATGTAACCTTCAGCTCTAACCATGAATTCTTTACCAGTCCATTCAATAAGTCTACCCCCCACTTCATTGCTGCTTTTTCTAACTTTATCTACTATCTCAGTAATTGACAGATTGTATGAAAGAAGTTTTGATGGGTTAACAGTTATCTGGTATTGTTTTTCAAATCCCCCTACTGTTACAACTTCTGCAACACCTGAAACACTCTGTAATGCATATTTGATATACCAGTCCTGAAGTGTCCTTAGCTTTGATAGATCATATTTACCAGACTTATCAACCAGGGCATATTGAAAAACCCATCCAACCCCGGTAGCATCTGGCCCAATTTCAGTTTTTACCCCCTGGGGTAGTCTACCTTGAATTTTAGATAAGTACTCAATAACCCTGCTTCTTGCCCAGTAAATATCCGTCCCATCTTCGAAAATTACATATATATAAGAAAAACCATAGTCACTGAAGCCCCTTATTGCTTTTACTTTTGGTGTGCCGAGAAGGGATGCTACAATTGGATATGTTACCTGTTGTTCTATTATATCCGGGCTTCTATCCCACTTAGAATAAATTATAACCTGAGTATCACTAAGATCAGGTATCGCATCTAAAGGAATTTGTCTTATCGTGTAAACGCTGATAAGAACAAAGCCAAAAATAATAAGCATTACAAAGAACTTATTATGAGCGGAAAAACTGATTATTTTTTTGATCATTCTTTCATTTTCCCATATTAATGTTCATGAGCTTTTTTGAAAACCGCTTTTAAATTTGACTCTGAATCTATTAGAAAACTTGCAGATGATAAAACTTCTTCTCCCCCTGAAAGACCTGATAGAATCTCATAATACCCATCACTACTTAGAATACCAGTTTTAACAATAACAGGTTTTAAATGATTATCTAAATCCTTTATAAAAACATACTCTCTTTCACCGGACCTATAAACTGCAGTTTCTGAAACAGATACCCTTTTACCCACCGAATATTTAAGCCTTGCTTCTGCATACATCTGGGGTTTTAAAATATAACCTTGATTTTCCACTTCAAGCCTTACCCTTAAAGTCCTTGTTTCCAAATTTAATTGGGGATATATAAAACTAACCTTACCTTGAAAAATCCTATTTTTCATATAAGGTAGACTAATTGATACAGGCATACCAATTTTAACAAAGGGCATATCGGGTTGGTAAATATCTATATCCGCCCAAACTCTACTTAAATCAGATATAGTAAAAACAGTTTCGTTCATCATTAATTTCTGCCCCTCCACAATCATCTTTTCTAATACAAACCCTGAAAAGGGGCTATATATTGTAACTATTTTTTCCGCTTTTTTTTCTTTCTCCAATTTCTCTAATTCATCTTCTGACACATCAAGCAATCTTAATCTTTCTTTTGCCGAGTCTTTTAGAGAGATAAGAGTATTCTTAAGGCTATCGTTATTTTTTAGTTTTTCAATGGATTTTAAAATTGATATATATTCTTCTTTGGCAGACAATATCTCAGGACTGTATACATCCATCAAAGCCTGGCCCTTTTTTACGTACTGTCCTGTTTGATTAACATATAGTTTTTCCACCCATCCTGAAATTTTTGTGTTTATTTTATAAAGCCTTGTTTCATCCTGAACAATTGTTGCAGATGTAACTATTTCTCTTTTTATCTCTCTCTTCTCAGCTTTTTCATAGGTGAGGCCTAACATTTTAGCCTGCTTATCAGAAATAAATACTTTAGAAAGCCCTTCCACTTCCTCTTTCTTATCGCCCATACCCACGGATTCTATAGGCACAAGATCCATACCACATATGGGGCAACTGCCTGGCTTGTCAGATATAATTTGTGGATGCATGGGACAGGTATAAATCTGCTTTTTTTCTTCCTTTTTTGCTACATCCACAGGTTTTACTAAAAAATCCCTGTATGAATAAATACCAAAACTAGAGATAATAATTATGGCAATTATTATATAAATTTTTTTCATTTAAACCTCCAAAAAGACAAGAAGGACTATTTCTCAACCAGATCATAATTACCCGTTAGAGTGTCAATAAATAAATTTGTTATAATTAACTCTTTTTTTAAAGCCTCAAGTTCTCTTTTATATCTTAGAAGTGTTCTGATTGAATCTATGACTTGCATAAGTTCCAGATTAGAGGTTTTATATTTTGCAAAATATGTCTCTAAAATAAGTTCATTTTGGGGGATCAAGGCATCCTCATAAAGCAACTTTAAAGACCTAATCCTTTCAATCTCACCAATCATTGTCTCAATTTTTGATATTATTTCATTTTTTTTGTCTTCCAATCTTCTATTTACCATTTCTTTCTTTTTTATCATTTCTTCGAGCATAGGAATATTTTTCTTTTTAAACCACAAAGGTATATTAAAAACTGCCATAGCAGAAACCATATCCGGCCTTTTCATACCTTCTTTAGGATCATCCCTTTGCATGTAAGAAATGCTTAATTCTAAATCTGGATAATACTCCTTCTTTTTTAAATTTACCTCCTCATTGCTTAACTCATTTTCTAACATTATGATTTTAATTTCTGGATTACTTGAAAAAGCTTTTTCTTTTAATTCTAGGATATTATGTTCATAAGGCATCCAGACTAACTTGTCTATCTGGACATCAAAATTTTCCTTACCAATCATGTAACCAATATTTTTTAAATACTCTCTTTCTTTTTGTTTTAAATTGATAATTTCTTCATCAATCATTTTCTCTTCCACACTGATTTTCACTACATTTGACACATTTCCCACACCTGTTTTTATACGCGCAGACTCGCTATCTATAAGAAGTTTTAAATATCCTTTCATATCTTCAAGGATTTTAATTGAGCTACTAATATAAGCAAGCTCAAAGTAATTCTTTTGAAGCTCAAATAACATATTTATCTTTTCTTTCCTTAGATTTTCTTTTGCAATAAGCAGTTCTTTGTTAGCTATGTTTTCTTTAATTTTAAGTTTTCCTCCCAAAGGTATCATCTGAGCAATACCTATTTCTTTAGAGGTCATATCTTCATCTTTAAAGGACCATGAATTAACCGGGATATTGTTTATGCCAATTTTTAATTTTGGATCATCCAGCGAAGATGAGTAAACAAGTTTCAGCTCCTTCATCTTAACTTCCCTCTCCATTGACTGAATTTTTGGATTTTCTGCAAGTAGAATTTTTGATAAATCTTCTAAATTGTAAGCTTCTAAGTTAATTATAGAAGATAAAAAAAATAAAATGATTAGAAAGATCATATATAAATTATCTACCTTTGATTGAATAAGTCAAGATTTTTTCTATGTTATGTAGAATTATTTTTTGGTGAGTAAAAAAACAGCTTTTTCAGCAAAAAAGTTAGGATAAAAGAAAATTATTTTACTGTCCGTAAAACCTTTGTAATCAACTATAGATATGTTTTCACGATCACAAAATTCAATAAAGTCTTTTATGGTAAAATAGTGGAGATTAGGTGTTTCATCCCAGTGGTATGGTAGAGCTTTAGTTCTCGGTGTTTTGCCAAGTATACCAATGCTAAATCTAACAACATAATACGCAAAATTGGGGAAGGAAACAATAACTTCATCACCCACTCTCAATGCTTCATGGATCACCTTTTTTGGCTTTTTAGTTTCCTGTAATGTAAAATTTAAAATACAATAATCAAAAAATTTATCAGGAAAATCAGGTAATCCTTCATCTATATCAGCATGTTCTACAGTTACTCCCTTTGATACACATGCATATATCATTCTCTCATCATTTTCTATACCAACACCCCTTACATTTTTATGTTCTTTTAAGATTCTTAAAAGCTCTCCATCCCCACAACCTAAATCTAAAACTTTTGAGTTTTCTCTTATCATATTCAGAATTATTTGAAAATCGAATCTTTCGCCTAAATACACGCTATTATTCACCTTTGCTATAAGCATTGTTTAAAAAGTGAGTTACCAGATGCTCCTGTTCCTGATTCTTGATTAAAAAAGCATCGTGTCCATATGTAGATGATATTTCGCAATAGGTGACGTCAACCCAAGCATATTTAAGTACTTTAACTATTTCTCTTGATTGATACGGTGGGTATAACCAATCATGAGAATAGGATATTACGAGAAATTTAGTTTTTAAATTGTAAAACTTTTTTATTAAATCTTTATTATCGCCTAAATCAAAATAGTCAATAGCCTTCGTAATATAAAGATAAGAATTTGCATCAAACCTGTGGACAAAAGTTTCACCCCTATATTTTAAATACTGTTCAACTTCAAACTCAGCCTCAAAATCATAACCAAACTTCTCTTTATTTCTTAATTTTCTTCCAAATTTCTCTTTCATTGAAAGATCGCTCATGTAAGTAATATGTCCTATCATCCTTGCAACAGCTAGTCCATTGGCGGGAAAGGTAATACCATAATAATCTCCACCCATCCAGTCTGGATCATTCATTATTGCCCTTCTACCTACTTCATTAAACGCTATCTGCTGAGCTGTATGTCTTAAGGTTGTAGCGATGGGTATAGCAGTTTTAACCCTTTCAGGGTAAGAGTAAACCCATTGAAGAACCTGCATACCACCCATTGAACCACCAGCAACACAAAAAAGCCTTTCTATCCCAAGATGATCTATTAACTTTGCCTGGGCATTAACCATATCTCGAATTGTAACCACTGGAAAGCTCATACCATAGTGTTTACCTGTATTAGGATTGATAGAACCCGGACCTGTAGATCCTTTACAACCACCAATTACATTTGAACATATTACAAAATATTTATTTGTATCAAAAGGTTTACCCGGTCCTATCATTATTTCCCACCAGCCTAATTTGCCAGTTTCTTTTGATATACCTGCAGCATGGGCATCACCTGTTAGAGCATGACAGATAAGAATGGCATTATCTTTTTGATTATTTAATTCCCCATAAGTTTCATATGCAATCGTAACAGGCGATAAAACTTCTCCACTTTCAAGATGTAAACTATCAAAGGTAAAAAATTTTGTCTCCCTTAAACCTAACGGACTACTTTCTCCAAAAACGTCTTCTTTTACCAATTCTATGACCATAAAAGTATATTATACACTATAAAAACTAGTCATCAATCTTTTTATTATATTTTTGCCAGAGCCTGCTTTAGATCTCCAATTATATCATCTATATTTTCAAGCCCAACTGATAATCTAACGAAATCATCAGTAACACCTGTCAAAAGTCTTTCCTCTGGTTTCAACTGCTGGTGAGTTGTGCTTGCTGGATGTATCACTAAACTTTTAGCATCCCCTATATTTGCAAGATGGGAGAAAAGCTTCAAATTATTAATCAGCTTAACTCCGGCTTCATAGCCACCTTTCACTCCAAAACCAATAAGGGCACCATAAAGGTTTCTTTTAAAGTATTTTTTAGCTAAGTTATAGTCCTTATGATTGGGCAGTCCTGGATAGTTAACCCAGCTAACTTTATCATGATTACTTAAATAATCAGCTACTTTCATAGCATTTTCTGAATGCCTTTCCATTCTTAAATGAAGGGTTTCAAGACCTTGCAAAAATAGAAAGGCATTAAATGGGCTCATACATGCACCTATGTCCCTTAAAAGCTGTAACCTAACCTTAAAAGCAAATGCCACATTACCCATATCAGCAAAATTTTTGAAAGTATCCCAGTAAACTAGCCCATGATAACTGGGATCTG
>CALINM010000109.1 GCA_938045315.1 uncultured bacterium
AAAGGGCCTGATAAGAAGTAATACCAGAAATATAGATCGTATCAAAACCTGCTTCTCTAACAATCCTCTCAAGATAATAAAATGTTCCATAATGAAGTAGGTCGCCAATCCCAGTAAAAGCCACATCATTTCCCTTAGATAAAATATCAATTATTTTATTTGCCCCTGTGTGCCAATACTCTTCAAGATCCTCTTTTCTCATGGGCATGTAAATTTTAATAATATTTTTATCCTCCAGAGGGACAGGCATTTTTTTCATCCTCAGTAAAGCCTCGCTCTCCTTTTTTAAAGATGACACGGGAACGGCAATATAACCCACACTATTTAAGACCCTTAAAGCCAAAACAGTTATGTTCATTATATGTCCCACACCTAAAGAAACACCAAAAAAAGCCCCCTTTTTCATTTTCTTATCCTCACTAAGTAAACAAGATTATGGGTATTAAAAATTATACTTTCTTTCAATTTTTTACTACCCACTGGTAAGATTCCATTAAGTTCAAAATCAATTTTTTTATATTTACAAAAATTAATAATATCATTTAAACTGTCGACGGTTATTAGGGAAATTACTATTAAACCATCTTTTTTTAATCTTTCATAGCCCTTATTTAAAATATTAACCAAAGTTCCTCCACTACCACCTATAAAAATTCTATGGGGAGCAGGTAAATCCTTATAGACACTCTGAAAATCAGAAAAAACTGGAATAACATTAATAGCACCAAATTTATTTATATTTTTCTTAATATTTAGATATGCCTCTTCATCTTTTTCTATCGCATAAGCTAAAACTCCAGGGGGGTTAAAAGAAGCCTCAATAGAAACAGACCCAGTACCAGCACCCACATCCCATAGAACAATTCCTTCTTTCAGTTCAAGTAGTGATAAAACATTAACTCTTACCTCTCTTTTTGTAATCATTCCCTTCTTTTTATCAAAAGCTTCATCATCAATACCTATACCGGGATATGAACCAAATTTTCCTTCTCTCTCAAAAACAATCACATTAAGAGCCGAGATCTTATCCTTTACAGAATATGGATACCGTAAGATTTTGTATGATTCAGTTTTCATCCCCAAATTTTCCAGGATATGTATTGTAAAATCTGTGAGTCTGTATTCCTTTAATAAGTTTAACAGTAATAGCACATCAGTATCATGGGAAGTAAATAAAAACCCTTTATTTGTCTTCAGAAGAAAGGCAATAATTGATGATTTTTCCCGCCCATGGAGACTAAAAAAACTCGCATCTTCCCAGTTCAATTTAAGCCTGGCAAATACCTCTTGCATTATTGAAATAGAGGGTATTATCCTTTCAATATTATTAGGAAAAAATCTTTTTATGAAATTTGTAATACCAAAAAAATTAGGATCTCCCGTAGCTACTATACCAATTTTTTTATATCCATTTTTATAATACTCTTGTATCTTATCGGGCAATTTACCTAATTTTTCCGGGAATTTGACAAACCTTGTCGTTTTACTGTAACTCTTTGGCATTGATTCATAAAATCTATTTGATAATAAAACAGTGTCACAGACTTTAAGAACAGCCTTTGCATCATTGGACAATCCCTTGATACCCTCAGAAGGGCATCCCAGAATAAATATTTTAAGATCTTCCAATCAAATCTCCCTCATAGGAAAAAATAAGCACAGAGATCCTCTCTTTTTTTCCTAAATATTCAGCTATTTTATCCCACAATTTTATATTGTTTTTTTGAATAATTTCAGCAAGATGTCTGGCTGTTTTGGCATGGGATATCTTTTCTAATTCTTTGCTGTTACAAAATGGTGACAAAAACTGCAAGGTTTTCTCCATAGAAAACTCTCCAAACTTAACATTTGTATTATCATAATCCATAGATGCTTTTAGTATTTTCCCGGGTTGGCCTGCAAGGGTAACATTAAATCCCATTTCTTTTGCTTTTTCAACACCATATCTAAAAAAATCACCAATTATTATAAATGCATCTTCATGAAAGTTTAGTATTTTTTTTGCTCCAAGCTCACTTTGTCTGCCAAAGGATAAAACTATATCTTTAAACTTCTTTTTTTTTGCAATATTCAGTGATAAATCAATAGTAGCTGTATAAGCATCCATAGATATAGGTTTTACAATACCTGTTGTGCCGAGAATTGAAATCCCTCCTGATATTCCAAGCCTTTCATTTAAAGTATGCTTTGCCACCTCATATCCTTTAGGCACCTCTAAAATAATATAAGGCTTATCTAAAACATTATTTTCTACTAAGAAAAGCTCCACATTTTCCTTAATCATTTTTCTTGGCATGGGATTGATAGCTGGCTCTCCTACTTTTACACTTAGCCCATCTTTAGTTACTAATCCTATACCTTTTCCGCAAAAAAAATAAAATTTATCCGAGAGCTTCAGCTCATGGGCATTTTTTAACCATTCTTCTTTTTTATTCTTGCTAACCTTTGCAATTATTTCTATACCATGAGTACAATCGGGATCATCTCCACCATCTTTTATAACAGAAGAGATACAAAAATTATTGCTATAAAATAAAGAATTAACTTGTATTTTAAGCAAGCCAACAGGAATTTTTATTGATACAAATGAATATACACGGCCCTTATAAAGGACATTTAAAGCTGCAACTATTGCAGCCGTTGAAGCTGAACCAGTTGTAAACCCTTCTCTTAATTTCACTATAATATATTATCACATTATCACTTCCAGTGTAAAAAAATTGCATAAACACCGCATAGTACCAAAATGGTTATTATAAAATTTTCAATTTTCTCAAAAAAATCATTTCTCATTTTTTAACCTCCCTATTAAACTCTGGTGAGTATTTTATTGCCATGGTTCTTATAAAACCTGCTACAAGTAAAAAACCAGTCAATGCTAAAGTAGATGAATATTCC
>CALINM010000110.1 GCA_938045315.1 uncultured bacterium
TACTATTATTGATGGAAAAGCCCTGGCCGCACAGATAAAAGAAGAAATTAAGGCCAAGGCTGAAAGTTTTAGGAAAGAGGGCATTATCCCAAAATTAGCAGTATTACTTGTGGGGGACGATCCTGCATCAGTTTTCTATGCGAGAAGTAAGGTTAAAATGGGAGCTAGTATTGGAATTGATGTGGAACTGATTGAAAAACCAGCTGACACACCTGAAGGAGAGGTACTTAAAATTATTGAAGAGCTTAATAACAACCCCTATGTTCATGGAATCATGGTTGAACTTCCTTTACCCAAGCACATAAACAAAGATAGAGTAATGAGCCATATTCATTACTTAAAAGATGTTGATGCAGTTACACCCATGAATAGAGGCTATTTACTGAGTGGGGAAGAAAAATTAGTACCCGCAACACCTCTTTCATGTATTGAAATTTTAAAAAGGATGAATATTGATATTGTAGGCAAAAGGGTCTGTATTATTGGTAGGGGTGAAACAGTTGGAAAACCACTGGCTATTATGTTAATCAAAAGACATGCCACTATAACAGTATGTCACACAAAAACAAAAGATTTGCCATCCATTTCAAAACAAGCAGAGATCGTTATTGCTGCAGCAGGTAGAGCAAAATTGGTAACTGCTGATATGATTGCTCCTGGTACTGTTGTTATAGATGCGGGTATAAATGAAATTGAACCCGGTAAATATGTGGGCGATGTAGACTTTGACGCAGTCAAAGAGATTGCATCTTACATAACTCCTGTTCCAGGAGGGGTTGGTTCTATGACTACAACATTAATGATGAATAATGTACTTACAGCTATTGAATTTCAAAAAAAATCATAAATAAAGGAGGTTTAAAATATGAGTTTATATGATAAAACTTTAAATGAATATTTAGAAGTTGCCTCTTCCAGTTCACCAACTCCTGGGGGAGGTAGTGTGTCTGCAGTTGTTGCTACATCTGCAGCAGCCATGGTTTGCATGGTGGCTAATTTGACAATTGGAAAAAAGGGATACGAAGAATGCTGGGAGGCAGCAAAAAATATTTTAGAGGATGCAAAAAAATGTATAGACAGCTTAAAGGAGCTAACTGCAAAAGACATGGAAGCTTTTGAAACTTACATGGCTGCCTTTAAACTTCCTAAAGAAACAGATGAGCAAAAAAAGGCTCGCAAAGAAGCAATACAAAAAGAAGCAAAAAATGCAACCATAATACCCCTTTCAATAGCAAAAGTATGCCATACAATCTTAGTACTTGCTGAAAAGTTATCTCATTTTGGCAATAAAGGTGCCATAAGCGATGTTGGTGTTGCTGCTTACATAGCTGAAGGGGCATTAAGAGCCGCTATGTTTTCTGTTGATATTAACCTTCCTACCATAGAGGATGAAAACTTTGTCAAAGAAGTTACCCAAGAAAGATGTTGTCTTTTTGCAACAGGTGAGGAACTGAAGGAAAAAACAGTCGCAAAAGTAAGAGAAAGAATGTCAAGTCATTAAAAAAAGAGAGGGGTTACCCCCTCTCTTTCAATCTTTCTATATACCACTTAGTCTGCTTCAATATTCCTAAGAGAACTCTCAACTCCCTTTCACTTAACTCAAACCTGTCATAAATAGACCTGAGAGCCTTCATAATTCTTCCAGGATTAATCTTATCCAGAAAACCTATTTCAGTATAAACATCTTCCATTATATTATAAAGCCTTTCCATATTTTCTTTTGTAGCTATTTTTTTACTTTTCCCTGGTTTTTGATTGTTTAGGCGTTTAAAGATCTCCCATAGCACTATCCCCACCGCATGAGACAGATTTAAAGATGAATATTCAGGATTAGCAGGAATGGTAAGGGTATAGGAACACATAGATAATTCTTCATTGGAAAGCCCTCTATCTTCAGGTCCAAATAAAATACCTACTTTATTTTCTTTTGATAATGTTAAGAGTCTATCTAAATAATCAATGGTTATTAAAGTTGGTGCATCTTTATGAAATTTACCAGTAGCACCTACAACAACAGATAGATCGCTTATCGCATCTCTAAGATAATCATATTTTTTAGCTTTTTTAATAATATCATATGCATGAACAGACATTTTTTTTGTTTCGAAAGTATTTAATATACTTCGTTTTGAAACTACCCTTAAGCTTGAGAAGGAAAAGTTTTTCATTACCCTCGCTATAGAACCTACATTACCAGATCTTTTAGGATAAAGCAGTATTACATAAATATTATTTAATGGGTTCAAGAGTTATCCTTTCAAAATTTCCATATAGGGTATTAGTTCAAGATTTGGATTTCCAGTTTTATCATAAAATAGTGAAATTACAGGCCTGTTGTACACTCTTGCTATTTCTTTAAAAATATAACTTGTTATTGTGCCCGGCATACAAAATGTAGGCGAAGCATTAACGACAGCCGAAGCATTTTCATTTTCCAAAAATAAAATAGCCCTGCCAATTGTCAAAATTGCTTCTCCATAAAACTCAAAGGGTACATATCTTGACCCCTTTTCTATAACTTTCTCAATAGATGGCTCATAGATATCCTTGAAATACTTTTTCGCCAATGAGTAAAAGTGATGTTCTCTATCTTTATAATACTTATTCTTTATTAAAACCTTGAATATACTTTTTGCCTTATCCAGACCATTTTTATACTTAACCTCGTGTTTTTCTATGAGTTGAGTATAAAAAAACCATTCAAGTACTGAGGATATCGCCGCTTCTCCACCCAGTGCCTCGATAGTTCTTATCAAATTATCATTTAGGAATTCGTTGTTACGCACATAAATTTCTCCTACAATAGCTATCCTTGGTTTTTTCAAATTTAATGTTTGTACTGCTGAAAAGCTTTTGACCCCTTCTATAAAGCTTCTTTCGTAATCTCCACCATTTTCTATATCTTGCTTAATCCTCATTACAGTTGTTTTGTAAATGTTATCTACTGAACCCTTCTCTCTTTCATAAGGCCTAATTTTTAAAATAATTTTTTTAAGAATGTCATTCATCAAAACAGCATCAAAGAGTATTTTCTGAAATTTTATTGGAAGTCCACCATAGGCATTCTCCCCTGATGGTGATACAATGCTCACATTAAAACCTAACTCTTTTAAAACTATATTCTGTAACAATCCATACTGTCCAAATCTGCATGGACCACTTCCTGATGGCATAAAGTAAGAAACAGAGGGATAATCTTCACTATTTTTTAACCTGTATACAATTGCACCAAGGGTAGAATGGAAGGGTGAACATTCGTGACCAATCGAATATTTTAATCCCTCATTAAAACTCTCCTGAGATTCCTGAAGTACCTCTGAATTAATTCCATATCTCTTAAAAGCAGAAGCAAAAAGCTCTGCACCTATTTTGTCCATTGGGGGTATATAAATTTTGTTTCCCCTGATTTCAGATTCACTTTCTTTATATACAATAGAACTTAATTTATTATTGTCCCCTGTTTTCAAAAAATTCTTGAAACTTTCAATAGCAGCTTCAATTCTTGTAATATACCCTGTTGCTGCGCTGTGGCCATCTAACTGTAAAGATAAGAAAGGTTTCTTTAAACTTTCCATCTCTCTGTAGAAGTAATTGAGGATGAAAGAGTCGGGACCACAGGAAAAACAGCTCAAATATAGGGGAAAAAGATTTTTAAACTTTTCAACATATTTTAAAGAAGATAGAATTACTTGCCCGTAATTCCAGTAAATATGTGGGTATTTATTTGATATAAACTCTTTATCAACAGGTAAATAATCGACTGGAATTGTTTTTATACCATAAGACTCTATGACATTTATAAAATTGTGGTTCAAATGTTCATTATACAAGACGTAAGGTCTCCCAAGGACTAAAGCATAAATTCCATCACTGCTAATATTTTCAAGAAACTTGCTGCCCAGATTTGCCTTATAATTACTTATATTTTGTATTTTTTTCTTAGTATCCTTTAATGCTTTAATTATTTCATCCTCATCCAAATTAATAAATTCCTTTAAACTGCCTTTGATTTCGGTAGCTTGATTTTGAATTGATTCGCTATCGAGAATCTTGGGACTTATAAAAGAAGCTTCCTTAAAAATTGTCTTCATTACTGAAGGTGACGATTGCACGTAAGGACATAAATGACATTGGGATACGTTGCAATTAATTTCATTTCTTAAAAACTGGGGCATAAATATGGGCTTATCTTTCAATAGAGAAACTGCTCCCATAGCAATTATACAGGGCGCACAGATTTCGTAATGAGCAAATTGCCTGCCCCTAATATATGATTCCTTATCTGGTTTTACAAATATTGGTTTTATATTAAGATTTTCCAGTAAATTTTTAATAAAATCATGTTTTACGCTATTTCCTAAAATTTCGGGAACGTATACAGACATTCTATAATCTTTATCTTCTAATTTAAAATTTTCATTTCTGTCCTTTATAAAAACATTGATTTTTTTTATTTTGGGTTTTTTGTCATCATAATCCCTACCACATTTCATACCCCATGCTACCACATCTGTTTCTGTTTTTATTATCGAAAGGGAACAATTGTTTTTGCATAGTTCACAGAGTTCTTTTTCAATATGAGTATTCTTATTGCAAAAGTCCAATCCAATAAAATTATTTGATTTTATTTTATTCTCCCATAGGTACAATGCACAGCCCATAGCTCCAGTTATATGACAATAGGGAGATACAATAATGTTTTTCTTTAATCTTTGTTCAAAAGAGGCAATCAGAGCTCGATTCCTTGCTGTAGCACCCTGAAAATAAATTTTGTTTCCAATAGTTCTATTACCCACGACCTTATTTAAATAATTATCTCTTACAGAATGTAAAACTGCTGCTGCTATCTCATTTTTAGGGATTCCTCTTGCAATTAGTAAATCAATATCTTTTTCCATAAAAACAGTACACCTATCTGATATGGGGGGAGAACTACTTCCTTCTGCAAACTCTGCAAATTCATCAATGGGAATACCTAATTTTTCAGCCTGTTCTTCAATGAAAGAACCAGTCCCTGCAGCGCATACATAATTCATCACTGCATGATAAACAATACCATTTTTTAACTGTGTAAACTTTGAATCTTGCCCACCAATTTCGAATATTGTATCAACCTCTGGATCAATAAATGTTGCAGCTTTCGCATGAGCAGAAATTTCATTTATAATTAAATCAGCACAAATTATCTTACCAATAAGATTCCTGCCAGAACCTGTAGTGGCAACCCCGTTAAATAAAAATTTTACTTTGTTATTTTTCTCAATTTCCAGTAGGGCACTAAAAATTTTTTTAATAGCTCCTATCGGGTCCGAAGCTGTCTTTCTATAAATTGCTAACATAGGTTCTGCTTTATCATTAATTAAGCATGCTTTGGTGCTCGTTGAGCCTATATCAATGCCCATGTAAATCTCGATCTCACAATTAGAGGGCAAATTCCTGTAATAAATTATCTCATTATCATTGTTATCTCGCTGTAACTCATACTGATTAAAATCAGGATAATTTTCATTTTTTTTCTTAAGGGGTGGCTCTTTTATATTAAATTTATCTTTTTCAAAGAGCAGGTTTTGTCCATCCCTATAATTTTTTCTTGCTATTCCATTATTAGCTAAGTGAAGAATTCCTAAAACTAGAGAATATTCGGGATCATCACATATTATACCCACATCAGAAAATGTATCTTTAAAGGCCTTAAGAAACATTTTATTTTTGAATACCCCACCGGTTAGCAAAATATTTCCTTCCGGTTTTTTTCCTTTGAATAGTGATTGAATTACGTTATTCGCCATGCTAAAACAAAGGCCTGCTGAAATTTCTTCTTTTGTGTAGCCCTCTTGCTGTAAATGTATTAAATCTGTTTTTGCAAAAACTGAACATCTTGTTGAAATAGCTGGTTTTACATTGGCATGTAGTGCTTTTTCACCTAACTCATCTATAGAATAGCCAAGTCTTTTTGCTTGTAAATCAAGGAAGGAACCAGTACCTGAAGCACATGTAGAATTTGCTTCATGACCTAAATAATTACCTTTTTCGTCAAGATTTATTATAAAATAAGAACTTGCACCAACATATATTACATGCCTTATCTCCTTAAAATTTTTCGCATATTTTGATAATACAAAAAAGGGGTGAAAACCGCCGTACATTAAAGAATTTGTACCCGTTAGATATACCTCATCTATTTTAATATCAAGGCTTTTTATTATTGATAAAAAATCACCCCTATGGGGTTTGTATAGAACCTTTTCAAAGCTTCCTTTTTCCCACTTACCTACTGTTATATAAACAGAACCTATATCTACAGCGTAAAGTCCTTTCATAATAATAATATTTTACAAAAAATAAAAAAATGTTTTAAATTAATTTTTTAACTGTCTCTATTAACTTTAATGCTGTGAAGGGTTTTTCTAATAAAGGATAATCTTCAATAGATTCTATTTTATCTTCTAAAACCTCTTCTGAATACCCTGTCATCGCTAAAATTTTAACATCTGGTCGTATCATTTTAACTTTTTTTATAAGTTCCATACCAGACATTTTCGGCATTATTAAATCTGACAGAACCAGCGTGATATCATCATTTTTACTAAATAATTCTAATGCTTTCAATCCATCTTCTGCTGATATAACTTCATAACCATTTTGTTTGAGGGTATTAATAATAAATTCTCTTATCATATCATCATCTTCAGCTAATAAAATTTTGCCCCTTCCTTCTTTGCTAAGATCAGTTTTAGCTTTGTATACCCTTTCCTCAACTTCATAGCACTTAGGAAAATATATCTTGAATGTAGTACCAACACCTAACTCACTATATACCCAAATATAGCCATTATTTTGTTTCACAATACCGTAAACAGTGGCAAGCCCAAGACCAGTTCCCTTCCCCTTTTCTTTTGTTGTAAAAAAAGGTTCAAACAGATGGGATTTTACTTCTTCAGTCATGCCAGTTCCCGTGTCTCCAATTTCAATCATAACATATTCACCCTTTTCTACATTGGGATGTCCTTTTACATAAATTTCATCGAGTATTTTATTCCTTGTTCGTATTATTAATTTTCCGCCCTTCGGCATGGCATCTCTTGCATTTACAATCAAGTTCATTAATATTTGATCAATCTGTGACGGATCAACTTTTACACTCCAAAGATTTTGTTCAAGATCTATAATTACTTCAATGTCTTCACCAACAGTTTTATTTATTACCTTCTCCAGATCTTTTATATTATCATTTATATTATGAATCTCAGGTTTGGCAATCTGCTTTCTGCTAAAAGCAAGGAGCTGTTTTGTAACATTCGCAGCTTTTTCACTGGAATTTAAAATTTTTTCTAAATTTTTTCTTACTTCTTCCCTATCATCTAAGTTTATTATCGACAGATATGCAAAACCACTTATGGCAGTCAGAAAATTATTAAAATCATGAGCCACACCACCTGCAAGCCTGCCTATACTCTCTAATTTTTGTGATTGACAAAATTTTTCTTCTAATTCTTTAACATAAGTTTTATCTTTTATGATTGTTAAATAAAGTTCCTGATTTTTAAAATTACCAATATAGGCACCCTGTATATCGTAAACTTTTCTATCATTTTCTAAAAGGGCGTTTATATTGGGTATGTCAAAACTTTTTTTATCATTAAAAAGCTCATTATAAAAATTTTTAACTTTTATTAAATCATCAAAGTTAAAACCTAAAAAACCATATAGGTCGAATAAATTATTAACACCTCCAAATTTCTCTCCATAAACATTTAAAAACTGTTTGTTCCCAAAGGTGATATTGCCATTATCTTTATGAATAATAATTATATTTGGTGAATTATTTAGGATCGAATTTAAGAATTGTTCATTTTCACATGCAATTTTTAAAATCTCTTTATCTTTGTAATGTTTTAATGCCAAAAAAATAATTATAAAAATTAAACCCAAAAATGCAGCATATATTAAAATTACTCGCTCCATATCTGGATAAGTGTGTATTTCAGGCCAGAATTTTAATAAATTTTCTATATACTTCTCTTTGTTAAGTTTGTCCATGGTATAATTGAACTTAAAAAGTATGTCATCTCTTTTTTTACTTACAATGAATGCTATGTTATCCTTTGTGATTAACTTTGGATAATCAAATAAACCTTTTACAAAAAATATCTTACCTCTATAGCTTTTGATCATTAAAAAATGGGTATTTATATAGTCGTTTAAAACAAGATCAACTTGTTTATTTACTAAAGCATCAATTGATGCTTCCGTTGTATTAAAACTAACTACCTGACAGTTATGGAACTTTTCACATAGTTTATAAGCAATTTTTTCTCCCGTCGCATTCTTTTTTACACCGATTTTTCTATTTGATAATTCATCAATATCACCTTTGAAATCAAGGGTACTCACAAACACAAGACCAGTTCTTAAATAGGGATGCGTAAAGCTTACCTTTTGTTTTCTCTCTTCTGTTACATAAATTGCTCCAACACCCACATCGGCTTCACCAGTACCAACCTTCTCCAAAACTTTAGAAAAGGGGACTATTTCTATAGAATACCTGTAATTATTTTCTTCACAAATTTTATTTAAAAGATCTATATCGAAGCCAACTAACTTACCATCTTTATAATACACAAAAGGTTCATACAGGGAAGCTACAACTCTAATATTTTCAAGAGCATAAATATTTCTATTAATTAAAAAAAAGAAAAACAAAATATATAAATATTTTTTCATTTCACATTAGAGAATTTTATACCCTTTTTTTCGATTGTCAACAAATCTGGTAATTAATATAAAATTTTAAAGGAAGAAAACTCTGATGTAGTTACTTCTTCAATAATTTCCACGTTATTCACAATAGCTTCAGGTGGGCCAATTTGGCACCAGTTAATTAACTTTTTTAATGCATCCTCTTCACCTTCTATAACAGCTTCAACACGCCCATCAGAAAGGTTTTTAACCCAGCCCTTTATGCCTAACTTAATCGCTTCATGAAGCATTGATTGTCTGTACCAGACGCCCTGCACTTTCCCTGAAATGAAAAGATGGTATCTTTTCATTTTATCACCTTTTTTTAACTCTCTTTTTTGCTTCTTGAGCTTCTTTAGTATTTGGGAACCTAGCTATTAGCTCTCTAAATGCACCTTCAGATTCTTTTTCCATACCAAGATTTTTTAAGGTAAGTGCTTCTTTATAAAGTGCTGATGGAACTTTATCTGCCTGTGGAAAATCAATAACTACCCTGTGAAAATAAACAAGGGCATCATTAAACTTTTTAAGAGCATAATAAGACTCACCAATCCAATATAATGCATTATCAGTTAGAGCATCCTGGGGGTATAATATAACAAATTGTTCAAAGGCAGCTATGGCCTCTTCAAAACTACCTTTGTTATATAGTTCAAGAGATTCATCGTATAATTGTTGTTTTGTTTTTTCAACTTTTTGAGGAGGCTCTATTTTAATTATATCTTTTTGTCTTTTTTCAATTTCATCTACCCTACTTTTGAGGTTTACTAAATCTGTGGTAAAATTTCCAAAGGTTGCTAATTGTTTTCTCAACTCTTCTAAATTTTTAGTAATACTTGAAATTTGGGTATTCATTTTTTGTATATTTTCATTTTGAATTTTAAAAAACATTTCCATATTTTTAAAGCTCTCTTTCATTTCAAGCTTGAAATTCTCATAATCTCCCTTTAGCTTTGATAAAGCAAAATCTAACTCATCAATTCTTACATTTGTATCAGCAAAACTCTTTCTTAGATTATTATGAAGTTCGTCAAGCTTAGCTGCTGTTGATTTTAATTCGCCTGTTTCAGAGCTAAAAAACGTGGCTGTAGCTTTAAGTTCTCTTTCCAACTGATAAGAATGCTTTTGTAAAATAGCAAACTCATCTTTTGTTACAAAATAGCCACAGCCACTTAAAAATAAAAAAAGAATTAGGGGTACCAATCTTTTCATTTTATTCTTTTAAACTCGCATCTTCTATTTTTAGCCCATGCTTCTTCATTGTGTTCATCAACTAATGGCTTATCTTTACCATAACTTATGGTTTCTAATCTTTTTTCATCAATCCCCAAATCAATAAGATATTTTTTTGCAGACTCAGCTCTTCTCATGCCCAACTGGAGATTATATTCCCTTGTACCCCTCTCATCGCAGTGTCCTTCAATTAATAATCTAATATCTGGGTTAGCTTTAAGATAATCTGCGATTTCTTTCAATATCTCTGCTGCCTCTTTTTTAATATCATACTTATCAAAATCAAAATGAATCATCTTAGCAAGAACACTAACTTCCTCGGAGGAACTGTCTGATACCGTCGTTTGCGCTTTTGCTATCATAGTAGGAGTTACTTCTTCCACACTTGCTTTTTTAGCTTCTTCCTTTTGTTGAATCTGAGTTTCTTGAACACTCTGAACTGGTTTTTCTTGCTCCTTTGGCACTACTTCTTCCTTAGGAACTGGTTTAACTTCAGGCTGAAGTGGTTGGGATACTACTTTTTGCTTTGCACAGGCTGATAATAAAATTAAAATAAACAACAATAACAGACTTTTTTTCATTTTATACCCCCTCCTTTATTCAATATATAAATAACTCATAACGGCTGGTAAAGTAAACAATTTTGTATATCTTAAAGTAGAGATATCTATCAAATATACGCTGGAATTATTGTGATCTTTAGAAAGGGCAAATATAAATCTTTCATTTCTAGACCAGTGGGGGTCTTCAAAATTTTTTTCAATCGGTGTAAGCAAGGAAAAATCCATACCATCAACGGAAGAGGCATAGATTTTATTTATCCCCGAAACCATGGCTACATAAACGAAATGAGTACCCGTTAGAGCAAATGAAGGCGATGTTGAATAGTTATGTTTATAAGTTAACCTTTTAGCCTTTTTACTTTCTAAATTATATAAAAAGATCTGGGGACTACCATATTCATCGGAAACAAAAGCAATGTTATTATTAATATTTGTTTTTACAGGTGTTGCTAAACGAGCTCTACTTGAGTATATAAGTTCTAAATTTTTTTTATCAGTATCATATATAAAAATCTTTGAAATTTTACCATCATAACTTGTGAAATAAATCTTTGTCCCATCTTCACTGAAACTTCCGGCAACGTTCAAGCCCTTTGATGAATAAATGGGTATATCATCAAGATTTCTGAGATCAATAAGTCTTAGAGAGGTACCGCCTGTTTTAAAATATCTTGTATAAACAACTAAATTCCTTTGGGGAGAAATTTTTGGTGCCACCGAATCTGTCAGGTTATCAGTTAATTTTCTAATTTTCTTCCCAGAAATGTCAGACAAAAAAATCTGTCTCACACCATGCCAGCTCATTGAGAATACAAGGTTTGTTAAAAAGATCCCCTTTGTTTGCGTAATCTTCTCAAATATTAAATCTGCCAATTTTATTGCTGTGTCTACATTGTCTTCATTTTTCTTTACTTCAAAACTGATAACTTCCTGTGTTTTTGTAAAGGTTAAAATAATGTTTAAAGCTTCTCCTTTTTTTTCAATTGATAAGGCATGATCAGCATTATCAATGTCATCTACAAAAACTATGTTGGGCATAAGTTGAAGATAGTGTATCAAAAGATTTGCTAACTCTATATTTTTAGCTTTTTGATCTGCAACATATAATTTAAAGGGTCTTAAGTTGGGATTAGATATCTCTATTGTTAGAGAATATGCAGCAGAATTAACTGCTAACAGGCACAAAAAAAGAAGTATTTCAAACTTTTTCATAATCTAAATACTATAGTAATTTTAGCACTGTCAAAGGATGTTTGAAATAACTTTTTAGGTGGTGGCATAAGGGGAAATGACTTTTTTATTGCTTCCCTTATCGAAGCATCATAAATATTGTTACCAGAACTATTTTTAAACCTATAACTCTTTAAACTACCAGTCATATCAATTTCTATCTCTACCTCTACAGGATTGTTTCCATACTTTAAAGCAATATCTTCGGGGACGCTCCAATGATTTCTAATTACAATCTGAATCATTTTTGAATAAGACAAT
>CALINM010000111.1 GCA_938045315.1 uncultured bacterium
AAGCAAATTAGTACTTATTGAAGGAATGAAAAAAGGAAACCCGGGGGTTAAAGTTCTTTCACCCCTGTTTGTTGATGAGTGTAAGATTTTATAAAAATACTTTTTAAGAGTTTCTTTATATCCTTATCCTTTATATTTTTCAGTATATCATTTATCTCCTGAACAACTTTGTAATTTATTGGTCGTTCTGTCCAGATATTATCTTCAAGTTTTTTATTTTCTACTTTTTTTCTTCTATCTAATTTAAACTCTATATCTTCAATAAAATTTCTTCCTAAGGTAAGATTGAATTTATTGATAATATCTTTTTTCATTATTCTTAACTGGTTAAGCCACGTTGCATTTTTTACAAGAACCTCTAAGGTATTATCTTTTAACAAATCAGGATAGCTAATATTAGAAATAACATCTCCTACTACTTCTCTCCATATACTACATAAATCTAACTGATATTGCCTGGAAATTTCAGGATTCTTTTCAATAAACTTTAAAATTATATCTTTTAACTCATACACAATTTTATTATAATAGTTTTGAAAAAAAAGTAAATGCCAAGATATGACTTATATACTAATTTTTAACTCAGTACATCGTGTAATGAAAGCAGAAAAACTATTAAAAGATGCAAATTTAGATAGTAAAACAATACCAGTGCCTAGAAAGTTAAGCTCCGATTGTGGTTTGGCGATTAAGATAAATAATATTGAAATCAATGATATATTAAAGGCTTTAGAAAAGGAAACACCAGAAGAAATATATCTAGAAGATCAAGAACAGTATGAGAAAATTTATGAAAAAGAAAAAGATTTTAGTAGTTGACGGTCAAGGTGGAGGTTTTGGGTCAACCATAATTAAAGAATTAAAAAAAGAATTTTCTGAAAATTTTGAAATAATCGGTGTTGGAACAAATTCGATAGCTACTTTAGCTATGCTTGAAGCAGGAGCAAATAAAGGAGCAACGGGAGAAAATTCTATTATTTATAATACTATAGATGCTGATTATATAATTGGTTCAATAAGCATAATTATAGCTAACTCAATGCTTGGAGAACTTACTGAAAAAATGGCATCTGCAATATGTTCAGCAAAAGGTAAAAAAATACTTATTCCTATAACCCAAGAAAATATCACTATTACTTGTCAGAAAAGAGAACCATTACCTCATCATGTAAAAGATTTAATAACTGTTATAAAAAATCTGGAGGGAATTTAAATGTGTGAAGCAAATGCTTATATCTTAAAAAACGATAATGAAGAAATGTTATTAGAAAGTGTTGATATTATACAATCATTAGAAAACAATGAATGGTTTATAAAAAACATCTTTGGCGAACAAATGAAACTCAAAGCTAAGATAAAATATATTTCCCTGATTAACCACAAAATAGTATTTGAAAATACTTAATAAATATACTTACATGAGGGATCTTCCTTCAATATATCTATAAAAATATCAACAAGTTTTGGATCAAATTGTGTCCCAGCGCACCTTTTTAATTCTGCTATTGCATCTTCACTTTTCATTGCCTTTCTATATGGTCTGTCGGAAGTCTTAGCATCATAAGCATCTGTTATCGCAATTATTCTTGCTTCTAATGATAACTCTTCTCCTTTTTTACCATGGGGGTATCCTTTACCATCATATCTTTCATGATGCTCAGTAACTATCCTTTTTACATTACTTAAAAAACTTATAGGCTCTATAATTTGAGAACCTACAATAGGATGTTCTTTGATGACTTCAAATTCATCATTAGTAAGCATACCATTTTTGTGTAAAATACTTAAATCTGTACCAATTTTTCCTATATCATGTAATATCGCTGCATGCTGAAGAGCTTTCTTAAGTATAGCCGAATCATCAAGAAACTTTGTATGGAATATAATCATATGGATTTGGCAATTAAAATGCTCAAAAAAGCAATTTTTTACACCAGAGACTTTGATCCTTCCTATCTTAATTTAGGGTTAACTTATAGGGAAAAGGTGAATATATTAAACCATTTTATTATTTTTTAAATATTTAATTATCCTAAAAAACAGGGGAATGGAAGCCTTTTTAGGTTACATTAATCCTCTTTTTCTACCCCCCCTTATGAAGTCTTTGAGCCTCTCTCTGTGGGCAGTGCCCATATATTTAAGTCTTATCTTGAAGGAGGCAATTTTTACCTGTCCATTTATGAATTAAGATGCATTGGGCAGATACATTGCCAGCAAAGAAAAAGCCCTTGAGCTATCCCAACAGAGAAACGGCAGGCTCTATGAACTTAAAAACCTCATTCAATTTGCTATCGGAGTCTCAGCAACAAGCATGGTTGCCATGGATATTGACTTTGACAGAGCCTTTGAACTGCTCTCAAAGACACAGGCAGCACACATTGTAATGCTCAAAGCTGTTGCAGAAACAAACGCAAACGCTATGGTATGTGGAAAACCCAAATTAAAGATAGGCAGGTAAAACAGGAATGATTAAGATCACCATAGATGACAGAGAAGTCCAGAAGCTCATAAAAGACCTGACAAATTGCTTAAAAGACAGGCGGCCTTTGATGCGAAAAATAGCAGGTATTATGCACGACGCAGTAGAAAAAAACTTTGAGGCAGA
>CALINM010000112.1 GCA_938045315.1 uncultured bacterium
TAGTGAATAAAAATATTTATTTAATTCAATAGAAGATTTCTGTGAATATTCAACAAGACCTTGATTTATGTTTAATAAAAACCTGATCATTTTTTATATTTATAATAACAAACTTCTGTTCACTACTACAATTTTAAAAAGTTTTTAAATTCTATATGTTTTGACTTTAATCAATTTAAATGGTTTATTTTTAATGTAATATATATGTAAAATTAAAATAAGGAGGATTAAAATGAGTATGTTTTGTTATCAATGCGAACAGACAGCCCATGGAACAGGCTGCACACAAATTGGAGTTTGCGGAAAAGATCAGGATATTAACTCTCTGCAGGATACCCTTATTTTTGGTATGAAAGGAATTGCTGCCTATGCCTATCATGCTGCAGAACTTGGTTACAGAGATCAGGAAGTTGATGATTTTCTTAAAGAAGGTCTTTTTAAAACACTTACCAATGTAAGTTTTGATCCAAACGACCATATTGAAGAACTACTCAAATGTGGCAGAATGAACCTCAAAGTTATGGAATTACTTGATAAGGCTCATTGTGAGAGATTTGGAACACCAACACCTGTGGAAGTTGATACGGGACTAAAAGATGGATATGGCATTGTTGTTACAGGGCACGACTTACTTGATTTATACGAATTATTAAAGCAGACAGAAGGTAAAAATATTAATGTTTATACTCATGGCGAAATGCTTCCAGCCCATGCATATCCAGAACTAAGAAAATTTAAACATCTTGTTGGTAATTATGGTGGTGCATGGCAAGAGCAAAGACGTGAGTTTGACGAGTTTCCCGGAACTATACTTGTTACTACAAATTGTGTATTAATACCAAAAGAAAGTTATAAAGATAGGCTATTTACATGTGGTATAGCACGTGTACCAGGCTCAACACATATAAAAGATAGAGACTTTACACCTTTAATCGAAAAAACATTAAAAACTCAACCTGTTAAAGCCCAATCGGGTAAAAAAATTATGACCGGCTTCCACCACACAGCAATATTGGGTATTGCTGATAAGATTATAAAAGCTGTTGAAACTGGAAAAATTAAGCACTTCTTCCTTATAGGTGGTTGTGATGGTGCTAGACCGGGGAGGAATTATTACACTGAATTAGCTGAAAAAGTTCCAAATGATTCAATAATTCTTACGCTTGCTTGTGGCAAATATAGATTTAACAAAGAAGACTTTGGAACAATTGAAGGAATACCAAGACTTATAGATATAGGACAGTGTAATAATGCTTACAGTGCTGTTCAGGTAGCAGTTGCCCTTGCTAAGGCTTTTAAATGCGATGTAAACGACTTGCCTCTCTCTCTTATACTATCATGGTTTGAACAAAAAGCAGTAGCAATTCTCTTAAGCTTACTCGCCCTTGATATAAAGGGTATGAGAATTGGACCTACACTTCCTGCTTTCATAACACCTAATGTTCTTAAAATTTTGCAAGAAAAATATGATTTAAAGCCAATTACAACACCAGAAGAAGATTTAAAAGCCATTTTTGAAGAGAAATAAATACCAAACAGGGTAGTGTACAAAATTTAGTACTCTACCCTGTTTTTATGGGAGTTTTTTATGAAATGGTCCGAAGAAGCACAAAAAGCCCTCGAAAAAGTACCTTTCTTCGTAAGAAGAATGGCAAAAAAAGCTATTGAAGAGATGGCAAAAAAGGAAGGAAAACAGGAAGTAGATATTGATATTTTCAATAAAGCGAAGGAAAAATATTTAGGGATTATCAATAAAAAAGAAGATGTTATCAATATTGCTATTGTTAGATGCAATATCGTTTCTGAAACATGTCCCGGAGTGGGATGTCTAAAAGCCTTTAATGATAGAAGAGTTCATTTTGAAAAATATAGGGATAAAAAAGTTGAACTTATTGGTTTTTTTACTTGTGGTGGGTGTTCAGGAAGAAGAGTTCATCGGCTCGTACAAACTCTTAAAAACTACGATTTACATATTGTGCATCTTGCATCCTGCATGCTTTTTGAAGGAGATTATCCTAAATGTCCATTCAAAGAACTGATAAAAAAAGATATCGAAACACAGGAAGTAGAAGTGGTGGAAGGCACTCACCACTGAAAAATTTACTGACCTTCTTTTATTAGATCCCTTTACAAGTTATATTTCTTCTACTGAGAATTTCTTTTATTTTT
Organism: uncultured bacterium; assembly: GCA_938045315.1. GTDB lineage: Bacteria > CALINM01 > CALINM01 > CALINM01 > CALINM01 > CALINM01. Next base: position 2,170 of record CALINM010000112.1, read on the forward strand.
TCCCTCTTATCTCCTTGTATTTCAATAATACCATTAGTTCCTTCGCACCTGAACGCCCCTCCCGTGCCTAATTTTGTTTTTAACTCTTTTGCTAAAATTTTTAAAAATTCTTCATTACTCGGTAATCTGTCAATAACTGTTACTATTTTTCCACCTCTACCAGACTTTTCTACTCTGAGAACTGCAACCTTATCCCATTTTGACAGTTCTAATTGAGGTGCACATTCGCATTCTGATATATATTCCCTGCACTTTGGGCATTTCTGATTTTTTTTAGGGTCATCTGTATAAATAAGCTTTGTATCCCTCATAATTTTTTCTCTTTAAAACTATACCCTCTTTTCGTAACGAGATGATTACCCATCATGATTGTATCCTCATTACCAACAATTATCAATGTGTTCATATCAAATCTATCCTTTGGGAGATTCTCAACCTTACCAACCCCCTTTTCCTCCTTCAATTTTCCCCCATGTTTAACATAGCCACTCCACATTCCTCTTCTTTTTTCTAAAATATTAGACCATAATCTTTCAAAAAGTTCTCTTCTCTCCTTACTTACCGGGTTATAGATTACAATTACAGACCCTGATTCAAGAAATAGATTTAATCTTTTAAAAATAATCTCTTCATCTGTTAGAAGATTTGAAAAGCTTATTACAGCAAAATCATTCATTAACGGTGCGCCCAGAGAAGCTGAGCATATACTTAAAGCTGGCAATCCTGGAATAACTTTAATTTCAATATCAATATTTTCTTTATTAGCAAGCTCATAACTTAAACCTGCCATACCATAAATGCCTGAATCACCGGAAGAAACCAGTGATACAATCTTACCATCCCTTGCAAATTTAAAAGCTTTTAAAACCCTTTCTTTCTCCTGCCTCATATGGGAAGAATAAAAATTTTTCTTCGGGAAAATTTTTTTTAGTTCTTCAACATATTTTTTATAACCTACAATAATGTCGCTTTTTTCAAGGACATTATATGCTTCCTTAGTTAAAGTTTCCTCTGTTAAGGCTCCACATCCAACTACGTACAATCTTCCAGCGCTAAACATAAAGTTATATTTCCTCCCTTCTTTTTAGGTACAATTATTTTACCAGAATTACTGCCCAGAATAGCACAGGCTTCACTTACGTTACCAATCCCATGATACTTTTCAACTTTTTTATTTACATCCAAAAGATGAGAAACTTTTTCTAACTCTGCAACTGTAAAAAAAGACAGTTCCACATTCAATTTATTAGCTAAATCAACCAACCCCGGTTCATCACGCCTTTTATCAATTGTTGCAATTTTCTTAATCGCTTCAATATGGATATTTTCGCAGCTACAAATGTTTTTTATATAATCAAATAACTCATTGCTACTCATTCCTCTATGAAATCCTATTCCTGCTACTAATTTCCTCGGTATTAAATACAAAACATCTTCTTTCTTAAAATCCCTCCAGCTAACAGCTAACTTGAGACCTTTTATAGATAAAAAACTATCTAAATCCTCATATATTTGGAAAAAGACTTGATTGAAATAATCATTCTCTTCACCGTTTTCTATAAAAACTGGTATTTTCTCTCTTTCTGTCATTAATCTGGCTGCTTTTCTATAAAGGCCAGTATCACTTATTATTAATCCCTTTTCCTTAGCATATAAATCAATGGCCTTGTAACCCTGTACATCCGAAGAAGTAGTTATTACAGGTTCTGCCCCCAGGATATTTGCCACCTCTTTAGCAAGTTCATTCGCACCACCTAAATGTCCAGAAAGAAGACTTATAACATATTTGCCCCTCTCATCTACCACAACTATTGCAGGGTCACTTTTTTTATCCTCTATTAAAGAAGATATAGCTCTAACCACAATTCCTGTTGCCATAATAGCTATTATATTCTTATATTCAAAAGCTTCCTCAAATGCACTTATAAGTTCTTTGTTGCCTATTTTTTTTATTGATAATCTATTACCATATTTTTTTTTCAATTTTAATGCAATATTTTTGCCATTCTTTGTGATATAAAGAGCAATAACTCTTTTATTCATGTAAAAAGTATAACTTTCAAAGCAAAAATTTTAAAGTTAAAATATTAAGAGAGAAGTTTTTTTAAAGTCAGTGCATTCAATACAGCAAAACCTGAAAAATCATTGTCAAAATATATAAAGGTTTTTTTGCCCCAGTTTTTAATTTTCCTTGCATAATCCATAAGCTCTTTATCCGAATAACTGGATGCGTATAATCTTTCATGACCATGAAGTCTTACATAGACAAAATCTGCAGTTATTACTTCATAATATGGATATCTTCCAGCAGAATCGGCAATACAAAAAGCAATGTTATTTTTTGTTAAAATCTCAAAAAATTTATCACACATAAAACTCTGATTCCTGATTTCTATTGTATACCTAAAACTTTTGTCAAGAATACCTATAAAATCTTCTACAAGAGGAACATCAAACTTTAGACTGGGTGGTAGTTGTACCAGTATCACTCCTAGCTTTTCTTTAAGAAGAGAAATTTTTTTTAAATATTTATTCAAAGTCTGCCTTTCTATTTTTAATCTCCTGTAATGTGTTATTTCCCTGTTTAATTTGACTGAATAAACAAAATCACGGGGTGCATTTTCATACCATTTTACGAAAGTAGTTTCACGTATATCTCTGTAAAATGAAGCATTAATCTCTGTAGTCTCAAAATATTTAACATAATAATTAAAAAAATCTTTAATATTCAGGTTTTCAGGATAGAATACTTTTTTCCAATGCCAATAATGCCAGCCAGATGTTCCCACAAGATATTTCTTCATATTATATTTATTTTGAATTCTTAAATTTTCATAATCCACCATTTTCTCTTATTAGCTCATATATTCTTTTAGCAAGTTTTTCATAACCTTTATTATTGGGATGTATGGGATCTGCTTTCAGACTGTTATTAGTTAAAATTTCTTTAAGTATTTTACCTTCATAGGGTATATTGAATTCTTTCGCCACTTCTTTATAAAAATTAGGAACAGAAATTACAAATCCAGGTTTTGGGACGCCTATTAAAATTACATCTATATCCTTCTCTTTTATCATTCTAACCATACTCCTCAAATTTTCTTTAATCTTATAATCATCTATTCGTCTCAACATATCATTACCGCCTTCACATAAAATAATAAGAGAGGGGTTATATTTTTCAAGAACCTCTTTTAATCTCATCACCCCCTCTTCTGTAGTCTCACCGGGAACACCAGATTCTATTACTCTTCTTTTAGTTAAATTTGCCAGCACATATGGATAACTTTCGGTATCATTAGCTCCAACGCCATGTGTTATACTATCTCCAAAGGCAAGTATGATATCATTTTCTGAAATATACCTTATTTTGGTGTTTTTCCCAATGCAGGATGTTATAAAGAGAAATATAAAAAATATAAGAATTCTCTTCATAGTAAAATTATAACAGAGAATGCTAAACGAAACATAAATCATTTGCAAAAAAAATTATATAAAAGTTAAAATTAAAAATAAAATTAAGGAGAAATGAAATGGAAGATAATTTTCATAGAGAATTCCTGAGAGATTTTCCAGAAAATATTATAAACCAGGTAGAAACTCCATGTTATCTCATAAATAGTCAACTAATAGAAAGGAACTGCATAATATTAAACGAAGTTCAAAAAAGAACGGGAGCTAAAATTCTTTTAGCCTTAAAAGCATTTGCTTTACCAAGAGTTTTCCCAATAATCAGTAAATACTTACATGGCGTATGTGCGAGTGGTCCCTTAGAAGCAAGGCTTGGATATGAATATTTTAGAAGAGAAGTTCATACTTTTGCCCCTGCATATTCTGAAGAAGATATAAAAGATGTAATCAAATATTCTGATCACATAATATTCAATTCCTTTTACATGTGGAAAAAATATGAAAATACAATAAAAAATAGCGGCAAAAAAATAGAGATCGGTCTTAGAGTAAACCCCGAATACTCTGAAGTTGAAGTACCATTATATAATCCCTGTGCGCCTGGTTCAAGATTCGGTGTAAGAGCAAAGGATTTAGAAAATATTGATTTATCAGGCATTGATGGTCTTCATTTTCATGCCCTGTGTGAGCAAAATTCTGATGTCTTCGTAAGGGTTTTAGATTCCTTCGAGAGACTTTTTGGAAAGTTTATTCCACATATGAAATGGATTAACTTTGGAGGAGGACATCACATAACAAGAAAAGATTATGATCTTGAATTACTATGCACTACAATCAATAACTTCAGGAATAGGTATAATAATATTCAAGTGTACTTAGAACCAGGGGAAGCTGTAGTTTTGTACAGTGGTGTTTTAGTCTCAACAGTACTTGATATCATTAACAATGAAATAGATATTGCAATTCTTGATACATCTGCAGAAACACACATGCCTGATGTACTTGCCATGCCTTATACTCCTAATATTATAGGCGCTGGCAAACCCTATGAATTACCCTATACATACAGACTTGGAGGCATATCATGTTTAGCAGGCGATGTTATAGGTGATTATTCCTTTGAAAAACCATTAAAACGTGGAGATAGGCTTGTTTTTCTAGACATGGCACTGTATAGTTTTGTAAAAAATACTACCTTCAATGGTATCAAACTCCCATCGCTAATCTTATATGAACCAGAAAAAAGAAACATAGAAGTAATAAGAAGATTTGGATACGATGATTACAGGTTAAAATTTATGGATATATAGAGGTATAGATATGTCTTTTTCTGGAAATTTAGAGCATCTTCCCATAGTTGATGTAATGCAACTTTTAGAAACAACTAAAAAATCGGGGACACTTTATGTAAAAAATGATGACATCTTATATAGTTTTGCCTTTAAAACTGGTCTTATTTTAAGTACAAAACACCAGGATGACTTAAGATCTTTAGCCCATTTATTATGCTTTAAAAACATAATAGATCAAGAAAGTGCTCAAAAAATTATAGAAGTATGCAGGAACAATAACAAAACTCTAACAGGATACTTATTTGAAAAACAAAAATTAGACACAAAATTCTTAAAAGAAATTTTAACAAACTTTGTAGAATTAACAATTGTAAATATTCTTACATGGGAAAGGGGAACATTCCATTTATCAGTCGATAAGATAGAGATTTCAGAGGAATTTAAATCTTTTTCAGACATAACAAGAGATGAGCTTTATATAAGTACTCAAAATACTCTTATGGAGGCATTAAGGATTTACGATGAACTGAGAAGAGATAATCTTTTAGAAAAAGTTATCTTTCCAAAGGTACAGGAAACAGGAAATGTATCAAAAGAAGAAGTTATAATCACTGAAGATATACTGGGACTGGATATAATTGATAAATTAGAGAGAAAAATACCTGATGTATTCACAGGAATTAAGGAGATTGATCATACTCAGGTTTTTAGAAAGAAAATAAAAGAGTTTTTCCCAGACCTTGAAAGAAATATAGAAGATAAACTTGTGGATTTTTTTATTCAATTAGACTCACAAAAACCTGAAAAAAACTCTAATTATACAATAACTTATTACGGCAAAGATGAGTTTTTATCATATGTACTTAACTTGATATGCAAGAGCCTGGGAATTTTTATTTTTTCAACTGATGCCAAGGAAACCCTTGAAATTATTATAAACCAGTCAAGAAAAAAGGGATTAAAAACAATACTTTTAATTGATTTAGAAAATTCAACAGATATTAACATAAATTTCGAAAATATTGACATAATATACTTTCAAAAAAATTGGGAAGTAAATGATATTCTTAAGTATCTTGAAGAAAAAGCTTTAGCCATATTTCCTAAAAATGAAGATATTGAGGGTGCAATTTTATTCTATAAATCTATCTTAAACTATCTCAAAAGATACCAGAATAAGAAAGAGATAATATATGCCTTAATGGAAGTCATAGAAAATATCATAAAAAGCACAAAAATATCTGACATAAAAAATATTATTTTTGATTTACTGGTTCTTTTTTTTGAAAGGGTTTATGTTTTTATTGTACATCAGGGTTTTTTAG
>CALINM010000113.1 GCA_938045315.1 uncultured bacterium
GTTTTTACAGAATGAAATAAATAATTTTAGGTGGCTTGGAGAGGGGATCATAGAAAAACTTATTGAAAGGGGGCTTAAAACTTATCGTGATGTTCTATTTTTCCTGCCCAGCAAATATGTGGATAAGAGATTTATGATAAAAATATCAGAATTGAAACCTGGTATGAAGGCATATTTTAGAGGACGTATAATGAAAGTTGAAAACTGGGGGAATAAAGGATTTCTAAATCTAAAAGGGAATGGACTGTTAGTGGAGGTATCAGATGGAACTGGGGTTATTGTGCTGAAATGGTTTCATAAACCACCAATATTTATAAGAAATCTTCTTAAAAAAGATCAAGATTTACTTATATTTGGTAATGTGGAAGTCTTTAGGGGTCAAATGGAGATACATCATCCAGAAATCGAAAAATATGATGTTAACAGGAACAAAGAAATTGATGGGGGATACAATATATATCCTCTATATTCTGGACTGCCTGAAGGTGTAAGTGAAAAGTTATATAGAAAAATGGTTTTTAATATAGTAGTTCAGGGTAAAGAAATTCTAAAAACATTAGTACCTTATCCTTTGAAATATGATTTAAATCTTGTTGAATGGGGTGATGCATTATTTCATATTCATTTCCCTAAGGAAGATTTTAATCATGAAAAGTTTGAAAATTACAGAAGTCCCTATCATTTATCGCTGATTTATCAGGAGCTTTTTCTTTTATTTTCCTTATTTGCAGTCAAAAAACAAGATGTTCAAAGGATAAATATAACACCCCTAAAGTTTTCTGGTGAGATGGCAAAAAGGGTTTTAATAAATCTTGGATATAAACTCACTGATGCACAAAAAAGGGTACTTAAAGAAATAAAACAAGATCTTGAAAAACCATACCCTATGCAAAGATTGTTGCAGGGTGATGTTGGCTCTGGTAAAACGATAGTAGCTTTTTTAGCGTCTCTATTTGTCATAGAAGCGGGTAAACAAGTGGCAATAATGGCACCAACTGAAATTTTAGCGGAACAACATTTTATTAATTTTAAAAATTTAATTAAAGATAGGAATTTAAGGATTTGTTTGCTCACGTCATCATTGAAGAAAAAAGATAAAGAGTCAATATTGGATGATATTAGGAATGGGAGATACGACATAATTGTAGGGACACACGCTTTAATTCAAGAGAATGTGGATTTCAAAAATTTAGGCCTTATTATTATTGATGAGCAGCATCGTTTTGGTGTTGAACAAAGAAACACACTTGTTAAAAAAGGAGATATTTTACCCCATGCATTGTTTATGACAGCAACACCAATCCCTAGAACTCTTGCTATGACTATACATGGTGACTTAGATTTATCAATTATTGATGAAATGCCACCGGGACGCAAAGAGATAAAAACGATGGTATTACCAGAGGGGCATAGAGATAGGGCTTTTAATATACTAAGTGAGGAACTTAAAAAAGGTAGACAGGCATACATAGTTTATCCCGTAATAGATGAAGATAATGCTTTAGAATTAAAGGCGGCCACAAAGATGTACGAACTAATAAAAGAAAAGTTCAGTGAATATAAAGTAGGTTTACTCCATGGGAGATTAAAAGCAGAAGAAAAAGAAGAAATTATGGATTTATTTAAAAAAAATGAGATATCCATTCTTGTTTCAACAACAGTTGTTGAGGTGGGTGTAGACGTGCCAAATGCTACTGTAATGATAATTGAACATGGAGAAAGATTTGGGTTATCTCAATTACATCAATTACGAGGTAGAATTGGTAGAGGGAGTGAAGCATCAATTTGTATTGTTCTTGTGGATACAAAAAAGCTAAGTAATAAAGCAAGGGAGAGATTAATTTTTTTCAGGGATAATTTAGATGGTTTTAAATTAGCAGAATTTGATTTGAAAATGAGAGGTCCAGGGGAGTTATTGGGAACTAAACAATCGGGACTCCCAGAATTTTCAATTTTTGATTTGTTACGAGACGCTGGTTATGTGCAATATATGAAAAACAAATCAGAAGAATTACTTAAAAAAGTTGATAGTGATTTATTTCTTTCTCAAATTATAAGTATTACAAAGATTTATTTTGGAGAAAAAAAAGATTTTTTGAACGCTGGATAATTAATGCCATTATCAATTAATAGAAATGTCAACCAGCAAATTTATTAAGGTTGACAATTTATCAAGAAATTTGTATTTTAATTTAAAAAAATGGGGGATTTTATGGAGAAAGCAATTCTTTTAAAAGAAAAAGCTATTCAACATAAAAATTTAAGTTTTGATGATGCCATGTTTCTTTATAATTTTGGTATAGAACATCCTTTTTTGTTGTTCGGGCTGGCGTCGGAAATCAGAGAATACTATAAAGGCAAGAAGATAAATATGTGTGGTATTATAAATGCTAAATCTGGTAGATGTGGAGAAGACTGTAAATTCTGTGCGCAATCAGCACATTATGATACGGGAGTGCCTGTATATTCACTCTGTAGTGCGGATGAAATTATTAAGAAAGCTAAAGAGGCAAAATCCGCTGGCGCACATATGTTTGGAATTGTAACAAGTGGAACAAAAATCTCATCTGAAAACGAATGGGAAGAAATTTATAAAGCTATTGAAGGAATTAATAGTCTTGGTATCAAGGCATGTGCTTCATTGGGGTTATTAGATGAAAGTAGGGCATTAGAATTGAAAAAAAGAGGACTTTTCAGATATCATCATAACTTAGAAACTTCTGAAAGTTTTTTCCATAATATTTGTAGTACTCACAGTTATAAAGAAGATATACAAACTGTTTTATCAGCGAAAAAGGCTGGGCTTTCCACATGTAGTGGAGGCATAATCGGTCTTGGGGAAAGAATAGAACATAGAATTGAAATGGCTTTAACATTAAGAGAGTTAGATGTAGACTCTGTACCTGTGAATATTTTGAATCCTATTAGAGGTACTCCCCTTGAAAATGCTATACCTCTTCATCCTGTGGAAATTTTAGTCACAATCTCTATTTTTAGATTTCTTTTACCCGATAAAGATATTAAACTATGTGGTGGAAAGGAAAAAAATTTAAGACAGCTTCTACCCCTAGGGATTGTGGCGGGATGTAATTCTTTAATGACAGGAAATTATTTAACTACAGCTGGGAGAGATACACAAATGGATATCGAGATGATAAGAGATTTAGGGATGGAAGCAGTTTATGAGGAGGTATAATGATATTTCAATTAATAAAAACTCTTTATGTGGGGAATGATAATAAACATTTTGAATTAATTAGAAATAATTTGAAAGATTTAATACAAATCAGCCATTTTATTAATGATTCAATATCTTTCCTTGAGTTGCCACAAAGGAATTTTGAGATAATACTTGTTGATGGAGATTATAAAGATCCCCTTGCAATGATTGAAACAATAAGAAATTCTTATACTCATAATATCGAACCATACATTATTCTTCTCATAACACCAGAAAGGTTAAAAGATATAAAAAGAAAGTTTTCCGTGAGAAATTATCCTGATGAACTTTCTTATAAAAATACCAATACCACGCATCTGAGAAATCAGATTATTTTTAGTTTTAATTGCAAAAGAGAATTTAAAGATAATCTTAGAAAAAACTATAATGTAATAAATGGGAGTCTCGAGAAGGAACCATATGGAAAACTCTTATTTTATCTGTACAGGGGGAATTATACAGGAAAGCTTATAGTGGAAAGTTCAATTGATAAGGGTATTTTTTACTTTTATGATGGCTTGCCTATTGATATTAAGTTTAATAGATTGCAGTGTACATTAGGTAGAATGTTGTTGCGAAAGGGTATTATATCAGAAGAAACTTATTTAAAGTCCCTTGAACTTATGCTACAAAAAAAAATTAGGCATGGCGAAGCTTTACTCGAAATAGGGGCGATTAAGCCTTCTGAATTGGTGGATTATATCAATATTCAAAAAAGAGAAAAATTACTATTCTTTTTTGCTCGAGATAAGGGAAGTTATAAAATTATAAAAGAGAATGTTGATCCTGATCCAATAGTGCCAAAAATAGATATATTTTCTCTAATATACGATGGGGTTAAGTATTTTGCTCCTGTAAAGTATCTTGAAGAAAAGTTTTTAAAAGAAAAAGATAGGTATATAGCATTGACAGAAAATTTTGCCGTTTATAAAGAAAAATTTCCCTTTGATAATCTAGAAACGGAGTTTCTTGGTTTTCTAAATGAACATCCGAAGTTAACTCAGATACTTGAAAAAACAAGGCTATCAATATTAGATGCCCTTAAAATCTTAGAAGTTTTAGCCCTCTGTGAGATGATTAAATTTGTATTAGATTATGATACTGCGAAAAATCTAAGTGAATCTGCCAATCCAAAAATAATTCAGCTAAAGGAAGCTATACTAAGAGATTATTCAAGTATGGAAAATAAGAATTATTATGAAATTCTTGGAGTGGGCAGAGATGCGTCATCCGAAGAAATAAAGAAATCATATTTGAGACTTGTTAAGAGCTATCATCCTGATAAATTTGCTCATCTTCCCTTAGATAAGGATATGATACAGAAAATAACTCAAATCTTCAATAAGATACAGACAGCATACGATACTTTATCGGATCCACAAGCGAGGGCAAGTTATGATGAAGCACTTGATGCGCCAGATTTAAAAGAAATGATTGATCAAACAGAATCGATAGTTAATGCAGAGATTGCCTTTAAGAAAGGAGAGATTCTTTTAAAAAGTAGAAAGTATAATGAGGCAGAAAGATATTTTAGAGAAGCGGTATTATTAAATGGTAAGGAACCAGAATATTTATTGGCTCTTGCTATTTCACTACTTTATCAAAAGAATAAAAACTTTGATGAGTATGATGTAGAATCAAGGCAATTGCTTGAGAAAGCAATTTACATGAACCCTTACTTTGACAAAGGTTACTTTTATCTTGGAATTCACAATAAATTAAGGGGTGAAAATCAGGAGGCAGTTTTATGTTTTAAAAAAGCCCTTTCTATAAATCCCGATTATAAAGAAGCCATGATGGAGTTAAAAAGCCTTGAAAAGTTTTAATGAACTTTTGTTAAAAGAGTTAGAGGAACTAAAAGATAAGAATCTTTTTAGAAATATGGCGATACTTCAGTCAGGTTGCCATAGACTGATTAAAATAGATAAAAAGACTTTTGTTAATTTTTGTTCTAATAATTATTTGGGATTAAATGGACATGCAGAAATAAGAAAATCTATGGAAAAAGCTACTTTGAAATGGGGAACATCTTCATCAGCATCGAGATTAATAGCAGGCAATCTGGATTTATTTGAAATGGCAGAAAAGAAATTAGCCCAGTTTAAAGGATTAGAATCATCTTTAATTTTCCCTTCGGGATATCAAGCTAATGTTTCAGTAATATCCACATTAGTTGGTGATGGTGATACTATCTTTAGTGATGAACTAAACCATGCAAGCATTATTGATGGATGTAGATTGAGTAAAGCTAAAATTTATGTATATAGACATCTTGATTTTGATGATTTACTGAAGAAGATAAAAAATGTAAGGGGAGGAAAAAAACTTATAGTTACAGATAGCGTTTTTAGTATGGATGGAGATATCGCTGATATAAAAGAACTGATTAAAATTGCTGAAAATCATGATTGTGCTCTTTTGATAGATGATGCCCATGCAACGGGGATTTTAGGAAGAAATGGCTCTGGTAGTTTAGAACATTTTGGTATTAAGGGTAAAGATGTGATGGTTTTAGCTACTGGTGGTAAAGCTCTGGGGGTTTCAGGTGCTTTTCTTTGTTGTAATTACTTAGTTAGGGATTATTTAATAAATAAATGCAGAGGATTTATATATAGTACTGGTGTTTTACCATTGATACCGGCAGGCCTTGTGACCTCTATTAATATAGTGAAAAAAGAAGTGTGGAGAAGAAAAAAATTAAAGGAGCTTTCTGAATATTTCTGGAAAAAACTAAATGAACTGGGAGTTAATACATCCAGTACTCCATCACATATTTTGCCCTTAATAATTGGTGATGCACAAAAGACTATGGAGATAACTAATAAACTTTACCAACAGGGGATTTTTGTT
>CALINM010000114.1 GCA_938045315.1 uncultured bacterium
AGGCAATGTAAAAGAAATTTTTGCTGGAGAGGTACTTTTTTAAAAAACTTTTGCAATTGCCTTTTTTTTATTCAATTTTCTTTTAAATTTTTCTCAAAAAAGTTATAATTTTTTCAAAAGATGAATTTATTTTGTGCAATCTGGAGGAAATATGTTATTTGTACTTGATATAGGTAATACTCAGATGGTGGCTGGGGTATTCAATGGTGACATATTGATCAATTCCTGGCGTATGAGAACGGAGAGAAATAAAACTTCTGATGAATTAGGTATTCAATTTTATAGTTTTTTAGAACATTCTAATATCAAGGTTTCTGATATTGATGGTATTGCAATTTCTAATGTTGTTCCACCTCTTACCATTATGTTAACTATAATGAGTAAGAAATATTTTCATAAAGAACCATTTTTTGTTGGTCCCGGGATAAAGACAGGTATGCCCATATTATATGATAACCCAAAGGAAGTGGGAGCTGATAGAATTGTTAATGCTGTTGCTGCATATAGGAAATACCAGAATGCTCTGGTAGTTATTGATTTTGGCACAGCAACAACTTTTGATTGTGTTTCAAAACGTGGGGAATATATTGGGGGAATAATAATACCGGGTATTGAAATTTCTCTTGAAGCCCTGTCTGAAAGAACAGCAAAACTACCCAAGATAGAGCTTGTAAAACCAGAAAAGATTATAGCAAAAAATACTGTATCCGCAATTCAATCTGGAATAATTTACGGTTATGCTGGAATGGTTGATTCAATTTGTGAAAAAATAAAGAAGGAGATGGAAGAGCAAAATATCAATTTTATAGCAACAGGTGGTCTTGCCCATGTAATTTCAAAGGAGACTAATTTCATAAAAGAAGTTGATGAAAATTTGACCCTTAGAGGATTAAAGATACTTTATGAATTAAATCAAAAATAAAAAAGGGGGTATTTATGGGAGAATTTGAGAAAAGATGGAATATTGCTTTGGTAGCACATGGAGGAGCAGGCAAGACCACATTGGCAGATGTTATTCTTTACAATGGTAAGGTGGTGGACAAAATAGGAAGAGTAGATGAGGGAACATCGAATTTCGATTTTGAGCCAGAGGAGGTTTCAAGAAAAATAAGTATATCCTCCTCCTTTCACCATATTATGTGGAACAAAAATTATATAAATATTCTTGATACTCCAGGGTATGCTAATTTTTTAACAGATACTGAATTTTGCCTCAAAGCTGCAACCGGTGCTGTTCTTATTGTAAGTGCAATTTCAGGTGTTAAGGTAGAAACACATACTTTATGGAATTTACTTACAGAATGGAGAATTCCAAGGATTGCCTTCGTTAGTAAAATGGATAGAGAAAGGGCAGATTTCCTGAAAGCTGTGGATGATATAGAAAAAGATTTGAAAGTGATACCAGTACCACTTCAATATCCTATAGGTACTGAAGCAGATTTTAAAGGTATTGTTGATTTAATCAAAAAAGAAGCATATTTTTTCGAGAATAATGGTTCTGGAATATATAAAAAAGGTGAAATTCCCAAGGATATAATTGATGAAGTTGATCGTTTAAGGGAGTTTTTAATCGAAAAAGTGGCAGAAATAAGTGATGAATTGACGGAGAAGTACTTAGAAGGGACAGAAATCACAGAAGAAGAGCTTATTAATGGTTTAAAATTAGGGGCAATGACTCATCAGTTTTTGCCTGTTATTTGCGGTTCATCTTTTAAAAACATTGGGGTTTCACATCTTCTTGACTGGATAGTGAAGATACTTCCATCAGCAGATGAAGTTCCTGATGCTATTGGTATTAATCCGAATACTGGCAATAAAGAAATGAGGAAACGTGTTCCTGATGCTCCCTTTTCAGCCTTTATATTTAAAACTTATATGGATGCCTTTGCTGGAAAAATCTCTGTTGCAAGAATTTTTTCTGGAAAAATTACACCAGAGTCATTTGTTTATAATGCTTCTCAAAAAGAAAAGGAGAAGCTTGGAAATATAATGATTATAGAAGGTAAAAAATATAAACCTGTTAACATAGCGCAAGCGGGTGATATTGTTGCATTTCCAAAGCTAAAAAATGTAAAAACTGGTGATACACTCTGTGATGAAAACGCACCAATAGTATACAAGGGACCAGAAATACCTGAGCCATCTATATCTTTTGCAGCAATTCCAAAAACAAGATCAGATGAGGATAAACTAAGCAATGCCATCTCGAAAATTATTGAAGAAGATCCAACTATAAGATTTGCTAAAGATGAACAAACAAAAGAATTTTTGCTTTCTGGAGTTGGGCAGACCCATGTAGAAATAACATTGGAAAAATTGAAAAGAAAATATGGTGTTGAGATAGAATTAAAAACGCCTAAGGTTCCTTACAAGGAAACAATTAAAGGGAGAGCTAATGTGCAGGGTAAATATAAAAAACAATCTGGTGGTCATGGACAATATGGTGATTGCTGGATTGAAGTAGAACCACTCCCTAGAGGTGCTGGTTTTGAATTTGTGGATAAAATAGTTGGTGGAGTAATACCACGCCAATACATACCAGCTGTTGAAAAAGGTATAAGGGAAGCTATGCAAGAAGGTGTTCTTGCTGGTTATCCAGTTGTAGATGTAAAAGTAACATTATATGACGGTTCATTTCATCCTGTTGATTCTTCAGATTTAGCGTTTCAAATTGCAGGGTCCCTTGCTTTTAAAAAAGCAGCACAACAAGCAAATCCAGTACTCCTTGAGCCAATAATGGATCTGGAGGTAATAACTCCCGATGATTGTCTTGGAGATGTTATAGGAGATATAAATAGCAAAAGGGGACATGTAGTTGGTGTTGAACCAAAAGCAAATAGCCAGATTGTTCGTGCAAAAGTTCCTATGGCTGAAATACTTAAATATGCTAATGATTTAAAATCAATTACAAGTGGTAGAGCACTTTTTCATGTAAAGTTTTCCCATTACGAAGAGGTGCCGAGACATTTAAGTGAAAAGATTATACAGCAGGCTAAAAGGGAAAAAGAAGAGGCAGAATGAAACTTTCTCCTATTGCAGAAAAGCTTTTAATAGAAACGAATGTTGAAGTTGTGAAGATGGTGGCAAAGGGGAACTTCCCACTGCCACCAAATGAATTAATTTACGTTATTTGTCACTATGGTTTTGAGAACAAGTTCAATATTAAAGAAGATTGTATAAAGACATTAATAGATTTGCCCCATACTTTGTACCAGAACTTTTTTAAAGAACCCCAATTGCCAGAAAAAGTCATACTTTTTTTAGCCTATGTTTTTCAAAATGATCCTTATAAATTAGAAGTTATATTCAGACACCCTTCTACGCCTCATAAGGTTTATGAAATGTTTTCTAAACATTCAAACGAAGAAGTATTGAGGCGTTTAATTGAAGTGGAAAGTAGATGGATTAATAACCCAAAGGTGATCGATAATCTACTTGCAAATTCTAATACTCCCATCGATTTAATTCAAAAACTGAAATTTTATAAAAAATCAGAGGTTACAGGGGAAGAAGATAAAGTTATTGTCAGTCACGAAGACGTTATAATAACTGAGGAGGACAAAAAAAATTATAGTGACCTCATTGAAGAAAAGGACACAAAAGATGATATAGAAGCTAAAAGAAGTCTTTCAGGAAAAATTTCGAAAATGAGTGTTGCGGAAAAGATTAAATTAGCCCTAATGGGAAATAAAGAAGTTAGATCTATTTTGATCAAGGACAGCAATAAACTTGTTTCAACGGCAGTTTTAAAAAATCCACGAATAACAGATGGTGAGATAGTAAAAATAACTCAGGACAAAAATGTGAACGAAGAGATTATAAGACTTATTTGTCATAATAATAACTGGACTCAAAATTATGCAATAAAATATAACCTTGTAATGCATCCAAAAACACCACTCCCTATGGCTCTTAAGTTTTTATCATCTTTATCACTAAAAGATTTAGCAAACGTTGCCAAAAGCAGGAATGTCCCTGCAGCATTGGCAACAAGTGCAAGAAAGATAATAGTTTCCAGGAGTAAATAATGGCATATGTGAATTACACAAACAGAGAAATTAATGCAAAAATTGTATACTATGGTCCAGGACTATCAGGAAAAACCACAAATATTCTTTATATACATAAAAAACTAAATCCCGAATCTAGGGGAAAACTTGTAAGTCTTGCAACTCAAACGGATAGAACCCTATTTTTTGATTTTCTACCCGTTAACATAGGTGAGATAGGAA
This sequence comes from uncultured bacterium, assembly GCA_938045315.1. Classification (GTDB taxonomy): domain Bacteria; phylum CALINM01; class CALINM01; order CALINM01; family CALINM01; genus CALINM01. Next base: position 4,233 of record CALINM010000114.1, read on the forward strand.
ATTTCAAAATAAGAA
>CALINM010000115.1 GCA_938045315.1 uncultured bacterium
TTTTTTGTTTTTCTTCAATTACTCTTTTTTCAACCTGATCTTTTATTTTTTCAAAAGGTTTGTATTTAGCTTCTCTTTTCTCCTCTAGTTTTATTATATGTATTCCAAAATTGGTTTGAATTGGCCCGCTTATTTCACCCACTTTCATTGAAAATACAGCTTCTTCAAAGGTTTTTACCATCCTACCCCTACCAAAAAATCCAAGATCACCACCTCTTGATTTTGTACCGGGGTCATCGGAGTGTATCTTAGCCATCTTTGAAAAATCTGCTCCATCTTTTAATAACTTAATTATACTTTCAGCTCTCTCTATGATTTTTCTCTTTTCCTCTTCAGCAGCATTTTGTTGCAGTCTAAGGAGAATATGCCTTGCTCTAACCTGTTCAGGAACATCTATAAATTCATCTAAATGAGTATCATAATAATTTTTTAGTTCCCCTTCATGGGAAGAAACTTTTTTTATAACCTCTTCTTTTAAAAATAATGAGGTTACGAAATGTTCCTCTGATAGTTTAACCTGTTCCTTAATTTCCTTTTTTCTAAAAATTTTTTTCATCAGCAATTTTATAAATAAGATTATTTGCTACAATTTGCTTTAAAACCATCAGTTTCATCTGAGGATTTTGTTTAATTGCCTGTTTCTTCCCGGTTTAATTATATTCAATTATTCTACTTAGATCCTCTTCTGTAATTATTAAATCTCCTGCTTTAGCTAACTTTTTACCTTCTTTTGCATAACTTACTGAGAGACAAAAAATAATTAACATAGCAGCTAGAATTTTTTTTCATTTCCACACCCCTTTCACTTCATAATATAGAATAAAAAATTAAAAAAATGTCAAATTTTGCTTAACGAATATTGAATATTACAAAAAAAATTTGTATAATTGTTTTGCACTTCTAAATTTTAATCATAGAGGAGGTAAGGCAATATGGGTAAAGTATTAGTTATTGGAGCAGGCGGAGTAGGTAATGTAGCTGTTAAAAAGATGGCACAACTACCAGAAGTATTTACAGACATTTGTCTTGCCAGCCGAACTTTAAGTAAATGTGAAAAAATACAAAGTGATATAGAAAAACAGTACAAAAGAAAAATAAAGATAGCTCAGGTTGATGCTGATAAAGTTGAGGAACTTGTCAAACTCATAGAATCCTTTAAGCCTGATATGGTAGTTAACTTAGCATTACCTTATCAGAATTTGACTATAATGGATGCCTGTGTAGAAACAGGAGTTCATTACTTAGACACAGCTAATTACGAGCCTCCCGAAAAACCCATTTTCGAATATAAATGGCAGTGGGCATACGATGATAAATTTAAAAACAAAAATATAACAGCAATTTTAGGCTGTGGATTTGATCCCGGTGTGACAAATGTTTTTTGTGCTTATGCTCAAAAACATCTTTTTGATGAAATCAAAACTATTGATATTCTTGACTGCAATGCAGGCAGTCATGGATATCCCTTTGCTACCAATTTTAATCCTGAAATAAATCTTAGAGAAGTTACACAGAATGCAAAACACTGGAACAAAGGCAAATGGATAGAATCACCACCAATATTAGATCCAGAGAGTATTCACTTTACTTTTAAATTCCCAGTGGTGGGCAAAAGAGAGTGCTATATGTTATTTCACGAAGAATTAGAATCTCTTGTAAAAAATATAAAAGGATTAGAACGTATACGTTTCTGGATGACTTTTTCAGATTCATACCTAACGCATTTGAGAGTTCTACACAATTTAGGAATTACAAGATATGACGAAATTGATGTTGAGGGGCAAAAAGTTGTTCCTTTAAAGGTATTAAAAGCTCTTCTTCCTGATCCAGCAACACTTGGCAAGAATTATAAAGGCAAAACTGTAATAGGTTGCATTTTTGATGGATTTAAAAAGGGCAAAAGAAAAAGAATTTACATTTACAACGTATGTGATCACGAAGAAGCATATAAGGAGGTTCAATCACAGGCAATTTCATATACCACTGGAGTACCAGCAATGATTGGTGCTATGATGGTTTTAACTGGTGTCTGGAATAAACCTGGCGTCTGGAATATAGAGCAGTTAGATCCAGATCCATTTATGGAAGCTCTACCTAAATATGGTTTGCCATGGAAAAAAGTGCCTTTTAGAGGCAAATTGCCAGATTAAAACAATTTTATGACTTAACGCAATGCAAGCATTTTTCGAAACATTTGATACCACAGGTGATGTGGGTTTAAATGTATATGGTAAAACCCTTGAAAACATCTTTCAACAGGCCGCAATTGGCCTGTTTTCTCTTATAACCGATATAAAAAATATGGAAATCAATGCAACTAAAAAGATTAAGATCAGGGCAGATGATTATGAAAGTCTTTTAATAAACTGGCTGAACGAATTAGTTTTCCTCTTTGATTCAGAAGGTTTTATTGGGAAGAGAGTAAAAATATTGGAGCTAACAGAAAAAAAATTGATTGCCCTAATCGATGGGGATTTTTTTGATGAAAAAAAGCATTCTAAGGGGGTCTTGATTAAAGCTGCAACTTACCATAAACTTAAATTAGAAAGAAAAAATACAGGATGGAAAGCAACCATACTTTTTGACATTTAAAGGATGATTATGAATATAAGGAGAATCGATAAATATCGTATAGAAGTTCCAATAGGATATGTGGATGGTATGAGAGTACCTGGAATTATTTACATTGATGAAATCTTGGAAAAATATTTAGAAGAGGATGCAATAAGGCAGGTAGCGAATGTAGCGACATTACCAGGGATTATCAAGGCATCATATGCAATGCCAGACATACATACCGGATATGGTTTTGCGATTGGTGGAGTTGCAGCTTTTGATTTAGAAGATGGTGTTGTATCTCCCGGAGGTGTTGGATACGATATTAATTGTGGAGTTAGACTTGTAAGGAGTAATCTTGTTAAGGAAGAGGTAATCCCTAAAATAAGAACACTTGTTGAGGTTTTATCATATGAAATTCCATCAGGTGTTGGTTCTAAAGGCAAATTAAAACTCTCTAAAAACGATGAAAGACAACTTATGTTAAAAGGTGCTAAATGGGCAGTAGAGAATGGATTTGGTGAAGAAGATGACTTATTGCATACAGAATCTGGGGGCTATTTAGAAGATGCAGATCCTTCTCTAATCAGTGAAAAAGCATATGAAAGGGGAAGGTCACAGCAAGGAACACTTGGTTCTGGAAACCATTTCCTCGAAATTCAGTATGTTGAAGAAATTTATGACAAAAAAGCTGCAGATGCACTCGGGCTATTTCCTGATCAAGTAACAGTTATGATACACACCGGTTCTCGGGGATTTGGACATCAAATATGTACAGACTTTATCGAAATTATGGCAAGAGCAGTTAAAAAATACAATATTTTTTTACCAGACAGAGAACTGGCATGTGCCCCCATAAAAAGCGAAGAAGCAAGACAGTATATCGCTGCCATGAAAGCAGCTGCAAATTATGCATGGGCTAACAGGCAATGCATAATGCACTGGACAAGAGAGTCCTTTATGAAGGTTTTTGAAATGTCACCAAGGGATTTGGGCATGAAGTTAATCTATGATGTGGCTCACAATATTGCCAAAGTGGAAGAACATATAATTGATGGAAAAAAAATTAAGGCTATAGTTCATAGAAAAGGTGCAACCAGGGCTTTTCCACCGGGACATCCAGAACTTCCCGAAATATATAAAAATATTGGACAACCCGTATTAATACCAGGAGATATGGGAAGGGCTTCTTATGTTCTCTTAGGTACCAAAGAAGGCATGGAAGAATCTTTTGGTTCCACATGCCATGGAGCGGGAAGAGTACTATCAAGACATCAAGCAATTAGACAAGCTAAAGGAAGATCAATAAAAAAGGAATTGGAAGATGAGGGAATCATAGTAAAAAGTGCAGGTAGAGAAACACTTGCTGAGGAGATGTCTGAAGCTTATAAAGACATAAATAATGTAGTAGAAGTTGTTGCTAATGCAAAGATTTCAAAGAAAGTTGCCAGGTTAAGACCCTTAGGAGTGATTAAAGGATAACTAAACCTTATCCATATAATTTATTGCCCTATCAATTCTTCTTATTGTCTCATTGATTCCAATAACTTCAATAATTTCAAATAAGCCAGGACTAACAGTTTTGCCTGTTATAGCAAGTCTCAAAGATTGAGCTACCTCAGATACCTTTAATTTCAATTCTTCTGCCGTTTTCCTAACAATAATTTCAAAATCTGGTTCTAATAATTCATTTACCTTTGAAAGCTTTTCTCTAATCTCTTTTAAAGATTTCTTTGTTTGTTCATTAAATATTTTTTTAATACCCTGCTCATCATAATTGAACTCAGAGGTAAAGTAAAAATCAGCCATATCCGCAATTTCAACAAGAGTTCTTCCCCTCTGCCTTAAAGAACATAATATCTTTTCAAATTTTGTCTCTTCTGGCAAACTATATCCCTTTTCAATAAAGAACTCCCTTGCCAGTTCTGCAAGTTTTGAGGGTTCCATTTCTTTGATATAATGGGCATTTAGCCATAATAGCTTTTCTGGATTAAATACCGCAGGTGATTTACCAATATTTTCAAGGCTGAACTTTTTAATCATCTCCTCTCTGCTAAATATCTCCTGATCACCATAGGACCAGCCAAGCCTGACAAGATAGTTAACCAACGCATCACTTATATAACCCATCTCTTTATAAGCCATAACAGATGTAGCTCCATGTCTTTTTGAAAGCCTTGTTTTATCACTACCTAATATCATTGGCACATGAGCAAAAATGGGTATTGGGAAATCAAGAGCTTTGTATATCTGAATTTGTCTTGGAGTGTTATTAAGATGGTCATCACCCCTTATAACATGGGTGATATTCATATCTACATCATCAATTACAACTGCAAAATTGTAAGTTGGGAAACCATCGGAACGAATAATTATAAGATCATCGAGTTCTTCATTTTTAAAAATTACCCTGCCTTTAACAATGTCATCAACAATAGTCTCACCATCCAAAGGTGCTTTGAACCTAATAACGGGTTTTCTATCAACAATTGGTTCTTTCAAATCTCTACATCTTCTATCGTATGTGGGCTTCTTACCTTCTTTTAGTGCCCTTTCCCTTCTTTCCTGCAACTCCTCTGGTGTACAGTAGCAATAATATGCTTTGCCTTCATTTAAAAGTTTTTCTGCAAAGTAACTATATCTATCCATTCTTTGACTTTGAAAAAAAGGACCTTCATCCCAATCAAGATTCAACCATTTCATACCATCAAGAATTGCTTTAACAGATTCTTGAGTAGATCGCTCCACATCAGTATCTTCAATTCTTAGTATAAATTTCCCCCCTCTATTTCTTGCAAAAAGCCAGTTAAAAAGAGCTGTTCTTGCACCACCTATGTGTAAATAACCTGTTGGACTGGGAGCAAATCTTGTTCTAACCATCTTTTCCCCCTTTAAATTTGCAAACTGTTATGATAACACAAAAAAACAATAAAATCTAATCAATCCTGATAGGTCTCGTAAATTTCATTGAATATATAAGAAATTTTTTCAAAGATATGTAAAATTTCAGGATCGAAATGGGACGGTAATGTTCTACCATCACCTTTCAGAATAATTTCACAGGCTTGTTTATGATCATACCCCTTCTTATATGGTCTATCACTTCTTAATGCGTCATACTGGTCGCAAAGAATCAAAATCCTGCCTTCTACAGGAATCTCTTTACCTTTAAGCCCCCTTGGATAACCAGTGCCATCAAATCTTTCGTGATGATTTAATGCAATTGACTCAGCAAGCATAATCTGGGGAAATGTTGAACCAGAAAGAATATTTGCACCTATTATTGTATGATTCTTCATAATTTCAAATTCTTCTTGAGTGAGCCGCCCTGGCTTTAAAAGTATGGCATCAGAAATTCCTACCTTACCAATATCATGCATTGGCGCAGCAATTTCAATGTTTTCAACAAATTTGTTATTAAACCCTAATTCCTTTGCAATAACACTTGCATAAAGTCCCATTCTTTTTATATGCATACCCGTATCATCATCTCTATACTCAGCTGCAATAGTTAGTCGTTTTATCATCTCTGAACTTGCATATTTAAGCATATCCAGAGCCTCTTCTAACTCCCTGGTCCTTTGATAAATTGTCTTTTCAAGTACCTTTTTATAATTTTTTTCCATAAGAATCAGCTGTCTGTATTTTGCAGCTTTTTTCAAAGCATATATAAGTTGCTCTGGCTTATACGGTTTAATTATAAAATCGTAAGCCCCTTTCTTTATTGCCTCAACTGCCACATCAATTTCTGCATACGCAGTCATTAGTACAACTGGCACATCGGGGTCTAAAGTATGGATTCTACTTAAAAGTTCAATCCCATCAACTTTTGGCATTCTTATATCCGTCAATACAATGTCGAATTTATCTGTTAAAAATCTGTTATATGCTTCGTCACCACCTAAACAACTTACAACATTAAATCCATTGGCAATTAATAAAGAAGAAGCGGCTTCCAAAGAATAAAGATCATCATCAACAACTAAAACTCTTAATTCTTGCACATCATTCATTCTTGTTTATTACTATCCTTTTTCTCTTTATCACATCGTGACCCGATGTCTGGATCATAGCCTCAACCCCTTATACCTAACCTTGGGAAAATAACTTTCAACAGGACAATCCAAACTACAAATAAAAATAATAAAAAAATTAAACTTCTCACAAACCCTCCTTGTTTTTCACATTATATAAAAAATATCAATACAGCCAAATATCAAAATCCCTCAATCTGTCTTATGCTCTCATAAACCACTATAGCTACAGAATTAGCAAGATTCAAGCACCTAACAGGACCAAACATGGGTATTGTAAAAATTTTATCCGAAAACCTATGATAAATTATATCAGGAAACCCTTTTGTTTCTGAACCAAAAATGAGCCAGTCTTTCTTTTCATATTTTATAGAAGTATAGGTTTTTTGCCCCTTAGAAGAGAAAAAATAAAAATTACCCTCTAAATTTGATATAAACTCTTCTAAGGAATCATAAATAAAAAGTTTTAAGTATCGCCAATAATCTAGACCTGCTCTTTTAAGATGCTTGTCACTTATTGAAAAACCAAGTGGTCTAACAAGATGCAATTCACAATTAGTTGCTACACAAAGTCTTGCAATGTTTCCAGTATTCTGTGGTATATCTGGATGAATTAATACAACCCTCATTGACATAATTAAAAATTTTCCTAAGTTTTTTAAAAAAATACAAGATATTAGAATAATCTATTTTTCACTTTGATAGCATTGTAATTGCATAATTCCTGGCAACAAAAGCATCTTATACATTTTCTTTTATCAATCTTAGCAATCCCTTTAATAATAATTGCTCCTGCAGGACAATGTTTTTTGCATATTCCACACCCCTTACATAGACTGCTTACCCAGGGATAGGATACAAAAAAACTATTAACAAAATTATTAACAAGTTTAGGCAATCTGAAATTTGTAGAATAATTGGGTGGGTATTTTAACTTACCTTTTATTACTATTTCATTGATACCCTCTATAATAATTTCTTTTGAATCTACCTCTTTTAATCCCTTCTGTTTAGCTATTTTTAGGTATGGGACCATTTCTGCAGGGATTTCTAAAAATTCTGACACTATCATATCCAAAGATAGTGCATCACTACCAGCTGCAATAAAACCAAAATTCCTTGGCTCCCCCGATGAAGGACCATTACCTTCCATACCTGTGATTGCATCAAGAATATTTATTTTTGGTTTGATAGCAGTATAAATATCAAGAAGCAGGGTAGCAAATAAATTATAGTCTTTCC
>CALINM010000116.1 GCA_938045315.1 uncultured bacterium
AGTATTCTTTTCTTTCTAAAACATAAATTTAGACATTAATTAGAAGCTTTTATAAATTGAAGGAATATTTTTTCAGGCATTTAACATACCAATTATCCATAGGGCGTAAAATATAACAATTATAATGCCAAATTTAATGGCCCTTTTTGCAAAAAACTCACCCTTTTCATTGAAGGATTTAAAGATAAATAAAATAGTAGCTATTACCCACCCTAAAAAACTCACAACTGTTAAAAAAGCAAACTTCTCATTTATCATACAAACTAACCCTATATTTTCTTTACATTGAATACTCTGTCAAAAAACAAGTATAAAACTTTGAATATAGCCTCATATACAATACGTCTGGATAATTTAGAAGTACCTGCATGCCTGTCTACAAATATTATAGGTATTTCAATTATTTTAAATCCAAGCTTCTGGGTATAATAATTCATCTCAATCTGAAAGGCATAACCATCAGATGTTATGTAGTCAAAAGGTATTTTTTCCAGAACTACTCTTCTAAAACCTTTGAACCCTCCAGTACAATCCCTGATTTTCATACCCGTTAGGGTTCTTGCATACCAGTTAGCAAAATAACTCAAAATTAACCTTTTTATCGGCCAATTTACTACAGAAACTCCATTTAAATATCTTGAACCAATCACAACATCATAATCACTCAATTTTTCTATAAATTCAAGTAGTTTTTCAGGCTCATGGGAAAAATCAGCATCCATCTGGAATATATAATCAAAATCTGGCTTTTGACCTAATGCCCATTTGAATCCTTCGATATATGCACTTCCAAGCCCCATTTTACCGGCCCTTTTTAAAATATGGATTCTATTATTTTCAAGACTCAGTTTTTCCACATAATTACCTGTACCATCAGGAGAGTTGTCATCCACTACTAAAATCTCCATGTCATTTCTCAGATTAAGAATTATTGGTAAAAGTTTGGTTATATTTTCTAACTCATTATAAGTGGGGATAACAACTAACATTCTCATTAAAGATTATACTCCCTTTTTAGTGTCTTCAATCTATCCTTAAATTCCCCTAAAGCAGCATCAACAAATTCTCTTGATAAAATTTTTTTACCTGAAGGTGTTTCAAAAAATCTTTCTGGAAATTTATAATTATCTATGTCAAAGCCTGTTTTTTCTTTAAAAATCATCTTTTTCAAGTATATTTTTTCCCCGATTTGCTTTATGTACTCTTCATCAATTTCATATCCCATAAGCCGAGAAATTTTAACAAGTAAATTAATATCATAAACCTTTCTTGCAAAAAGGCATATGCCCGTGCAATTAAAAAAAGCTCTGAATATTTCCTCATTAAGCAGTAAATCAATAAGAGTCTTTGGATCAAAATTTTTTACCTCCTGATCAATGGCATATCCAGCATTATCAGTATGTGCATTCCTGATACCAACAATAGATTGTCCTATTAAATTAGCATATCCTGTATGATATCCTGCCATAGCGTTCTTGTTTACAAGAAGAGCAAAGTCAAATCCTCCGTACTCTTCTATTATATGAGTAAGTCCCTTCCTGGCTAAAACATAGAACTTTTTATCTGAATAGACAAGGTTTTGTAAAATTTCTATATATTTTTCAGTATCACCAAACTTAACTTCACTAACACCTAAATCATTCTCCGTTATAATACCTCTTTCATAGGCTTCTGTAATCCAGGATAAAAATACACCTGTATATATCGCATCTATCCCTAACTCTTCAGTACATTCAATCATTTTTAAGATACTTTGCCTATCATCAATACCAATTAAACTTCCCAGTGCATATATTAATTCATAATCATAGGAAACTTCATTTCTTTCCCATTCTTCTTCATGGGCAAACTTATTTCTCTTCATGGCAATATGTATACAGCCCAATGGACACCCTGCACAGGCAAATTTTCTAGTAAGATTATGTTCAGCAAAAGCTTCACCAGAAATTTTCTCTGCTCTTTCAAAAAACCCAGATTTTAAATTTCTTGTAGGAAGTGCCCCTAACTCATTTAAAGGAAGAACATTTATTGATGTACCATACTCATGATATTTTCTCATTGAGCCTGTTATTACTTTTCTATGTAACTCTTCAAATATCCTTCTATACTCATCAAAATCAACATCTCTATCCAGGCCAACACCATTGCCACTCACAACAATAGATTTTATATTTTTAGAACCCATAAGTGCCCCTAACCCCAACCTTCCAAAGTGCCTGTAAGTATCAACTATTACCATTGAGAAGGCAATTTTTTGCTCACCAGCAGGTCCTATTCTTAAAATACTTCTCAAACCAGACATGCCTTCTCTGTCTCTTATGTAGGTTGCAGTCTCTGTAGCTTTTAATCCCCACAATGGTTCAGCATTGTTTATTTTAACATCTCCATTGTTTATAGAAATATAGCATGGCTTTTCACTTCTACCTGTTATAACAACAGCATCAATCCCAGCTAATTTAAAAGCCAAAGCAAGTCTTCCACCAGCATGACTTTCACCTAAAGAATTTGTTAAGGGAGAATAAAATACTGCTATACTTTTTGTGGCCACAGGGAAATAGGGTGTTAAGTAACCTGGAGATATTACTATTGGCTGTTTTGGATCTGTTGGATGCAAATCTAAGCATACATTTTCAAGAAAAAGCTCTGTTGCAAGTCCTGTTCCACCTAAAAAATTTCTCAAATCTTCCCTTTCTACAATTTCACTTCTCTTATTAGACAAACTAATATACAGAACTCTGGGTATTTTCATTATTTATATTTCACCTATCACTAAACAGTTATGAGGACAAAACTCAACACAGTTACCACAGTGAATACAAAAAATTGGTAAGTTTTTTTCTTCATCCCAAAAAATAGCCCTTACAGGGCATCCCTCCATACAATTTTTACATCCCTTACAAAGAGCAGATTTTAAAATGATTCCACCATTTTTCCTTTTAACAAGAGCACCTTCAGGGCAATAGGAAATACAGGGTGGATCTTCACATCCCCGGCAATGATCTGCTACCATATTGCCGCTGGAATAGCCACCCTTAGTTTTTATTCTGATTGCTGCCTTAGCAACAGACAAACTCTTTCTTACCCGTCTTGCACATGCAAACATACAGGACATACATCCCATACATCTTGACATGTATTTAGCAATCAGAACTTTCCTCATAAAACAATTAACAGCAACCTTTATCGCAACTACCACTGCTACAGGAATTTTTATTTGTCAACTCTTCAAGGGTTGCCAGACGAACATCTCTTATATAAAGGTCAAAAACCAGCGTTTCACCAGCAAGGGGGTGATTAAAATCAACCACAACATCATTTCCAGAGACATTAATAATTGTAAATGGTACCTGTCTTCCATCTTCAGAATCCATTGTAAACATCATTCCCTCTTCTAACTCCAGGTCCTGTGGGAACTGCTGCCTTGGTATAACACACTGTCCCTCTTCTTCCCATGGTCCATAAGCCTCTTCTGGTGATAAAGTAACAGTAATCCTGTCACCAGGCTCTTTGTCAATAATAGCCTTTTCAAGGGCTTCTAAGATTTCTCCTCTTCCATAAACAAACTGAAGGCTTTGCCCACTTTCGATACTGGATTCTATAAGCTCTCCATCGGGATATCTTAGCTCATAATCCATTGTTACTACTGTTCTTTCAGCTACTTTCATTTTTTTCTCCTTTTCTTTGTTTTTTTTCTTCCAGTCCTGAGATACCAAATCGCCTTTTTAGCTCATTAAATACCTCATCTGGATTTATATCCCTTTCTGCAAGTAAAATAAATACATGAAATAACAAATCAGCAGTCTCATATATTATGGCATCTTTTTTTTTGTCCTTAGAAGCCATTATTAGTTCAAAACATTCTTCAGAAACTTTTTTTAATATTCTCTCCTCTCCTAAACTATGTAGCTTCGCAACATATGATTTCTCAGGATCTGCTGATTTTATTCTTTCTAATATCACTTCGTATAACTCATACAAAATCATATCCTGACAATAACTCCCCTATTAGCCAAATATCTTTTTGTCTCTTCTATTGTAATTATCCCAAAATGGAAAAGGGATGCGGCAAGCACTGCATCAGCCCTACCTAAAACAATACCTTCATAAAAATGCTCCAATGAGCCTGCACCACCAGATGCTATAACTGGTATTGAAACAGCATCTGAAATTGCCCTTGTTAACTCAATATCGTAACCTTCTTTAGTGCCATCTCTATCCATACTGGTTAAAAGAATCTCACCTGCACCTAAATCTTCAACCCTCTTTGCCCATTCGATTGCATCGATACCAGTTGGTGTTCTTCCGCCATGTGTAAACACCTGAAAATAGTATCCACCTTCTTTTGAACTCCTTTTAGCATCTATGGCTACAACAATACACTGGCTCCCGAATTTTTTGGATGCATATTTAACAAACTCTGGATTTTGAACTGCCCAGGTATTAATTGATACTTTATCAGCACCTGCCTTTAATAAATTTCTTATATCTTCGAGCGTTTTTATACCACCACCTACTGTAAGAGGCATAAATACACATGCAGCAGTTTTTTTTACCACATCAATTATTATATCCCTGTTTTCGTAAGATGCCGTTATATCAAGAAAAACAAGTTCATCTGCACCAGCGTTATCATATGCCTTTGCAGCCTCCACGGGATCTCCCGCATCTTTAAGTTCTACAAAATTAACACCTTTAACCACCCTCCCGGCTTTTACATCCAAACAGGGGATAATTCTTTTCGCCAACACTATTAAGCTAACTCCCTAAGTTTTTTTATTGTACTTTTTAAATTAACAGTACCTTCATAAATCGCTCTTCCTACAATTACACCCTTGATCCCATATTGTTCATAGGGTAGTAAGGAAATTACATCTTCTACACTTGATATCCCGCCCGATGCTATGACGGGGATAGAAAGGCTCTTTGCAATTTCTAAAGTTGCATTTAAATTTAGACCTGTTCTCATTCCATCTTTGCTTATATCTGTATAAATTACTTCTTTTGCCCCCCTTTTTTGAAGTTCAATCGCAAGAGATTTCGCATCCCAATCTGACACATCTACCCAACCCTTTATGGCTACTTTGCCTCCCTTCGCATCTATACCAGCAATTATATGTGCTTCAATTTTTTTACACATTTCTTCAAAATAATCCGGAGATTCACAGCCCTTAGTACCAATAACAATCCTTTTAACACCTAAATTTACATAGCTCATGGCTTTATCCACGTCCCTTATGCCACCACCCACTTCTACAGGAATATTAATACTTTTAACTATCTTCTCGATTGTATTTAGATTGCCAGGTTCTCCTTTTAAAGCACCATTTAAATCAACTATATGAATTAACTCTGCACCGTCTTGTTCAAAGCTCATAGCTACTTCTTCAGGGTATTTAGAGTAAACCGTAACTTCATCAAATTTTCCCTGTTTTAACCTAACACAAACGCCATCAAGAAGATCAATCGCAGGTATTATAAGCACCTATTTTCTCCCCGGGAAATTTTTCAAAATTTCTTTAAGCCCCCATTTAGCTAACTCATCGGCTGATAACCATTTAAAACCTCTTCTAATATATAGATTAATATTAAATAAATTATCCAGAAGAGCCTGCTGCGTCTCTCTGTAACTGCCATTCCATAATAGTGAACCATCTGATCCCGCATATAGAAATAATGAAAAAGATACAGAAGCTGGTTTCATAGAACCATATTCTTTGCCTTCTCTCTCTGTATATTTTGTTACATATCCCATAAGAACAGCATCTGCCTTGAAAATTCTGGCAATTTTTATAATCTCATCCTTATATCCCTTTTTTGCATCTAAAAGCACCCTTCCCATGTCTTCGTATTGCAATCTCTCTATAACCTGTTCCCATGATATTACATCAAAACAGCCAAAGGATTTTAATATATCTTCAGTAAATGTTGATAACTTTTCAATGCTACCCTCTTCAATCTTTCCTTCTTTAACAAGTCCAAAAGGTGCATTAGAAGGTATATCAAAGGGAAGTACTACCACCCTTTTTATAATCGGAACAACCGGACAGATTTGCTTTTTCTCAATTGAATAACTTTGCATGCTTTTACAGGAAAAAAGGGGCACAAATAAAAGAATATAAATTAATTTTTTCATGAAAGCTTCCTTCCAAATACTATATTTGCAAAATTTTCCAGTATCTTTAAACCATATTTTTGACTTTTTTCTGGGTGAAACTGACAGGCAAATAATGTGTCTTCCCAATAAATAGAGGATACAAAATTAATGCCATAATCAGTAATAGTTGAAACTAAGTTTTCTTCACATTCCACATAATATGAGTGGACAAAATAAAAATAAGCATTATCAGGAACGCCCTTTAAAAAAGGTGTTTCAGTTTTAATTTTAATGCTATTCCATCCCATATGGGGAATTTTCAATCTCTCATCATTTACCTTCATATTATCTGAAAATTTCTTAACTATGCCATTAAAAATCTTCAAACCCTCTACTGGGCCAAACTCTTCACTTTCTTGAAACAATAACTGGAGCCCTAAACAAATACCTAAAAAAGGTTTTTTGAAAATAATATCTTTTATAATTTCTATTAACCCAAGTTTTATAAGATTATTCATACAATCAGGAAAAGCACCAACTCCTGGCAATATCACACCTTTTGCATTATAAATATCATTTTTCTCAGATGTTATAATAGAATCATACCCCATAGACTTTAATGCATTATGAACACTATATAGATTACCCATACCATAATCTACGATAGCAATCATATCAAACCCTTTGTAGATGGCACATCATAACGAAATTCTTTTTCTATTGCTGAAGAGAGAGCTTTAGCAAAGGCTTTGAAAATAGCCTCTATACAATGATGTAAATTTCTGCCATAAAGAAGTCTTATGTGCAAAGTTATACCAGCATGATCCACAAAACCTTTAAAGAATGATTCAATAAGTTCTGTATCAAATTCCCCAACCTTTCCATGGGGTATAGTGACATTATATATAAGGTTTGGTCTACCAGAAAAATCACAAATCACTTCAGCTAAAGCTTCATCCATGGGAACTAAAAAAAACCCAAACCTTTTAATTGATTTGAAATCACCTAAAGCTTTTTTAAAAGCCTCTCCTAAAACTATACCTACATCCTCAACAGTATGATGAAAATCTACTTCCACATCCCCAACCGCTTTTAATTCTAAATCAAAAAAGCCATGTCTAACAAAAAGTGTAATCATATGATCAAAAAAAGGTATTCCCGTAGAAATCATGGATTTACCCATACCATATATGTTAAGCCTTGCAAAAATTTCTGTTTCCTTTGTAACCCTTTTAATTTCTACAGTATCCATAAAATCTCCTGCTTTAAAAAGATATTATAACACACTTTAAATTTATTCTCCTGTATTTTTTGCTTAATTTTATTGAAGAACATTATCATATGTTATTTTCAGATAAAAAATCTTTTACACTCTCCATGAACGAATCGTTCTCCAATTCTGTGCCCACTGTTACCCTATAATAGTTTGTCATATTAAAAGAATGGCTTAAATCTTTTATTCTAATCCCCCTATCCAATAGATATTGATAAAATCCAGGGACTTCAATTCTGAAGGTAATAAAATTTGATTCCGAAGGGATCGCAAAAATATTATTATTCTTGAAAAATTTAAACAATCTCTCCCTTTCATATATAATTTCTTCTATTTTAGATTTAAAAAAATTCTCATGTTTGAAATAAAGGAGAGCTATTTTCTGAGTAAAACTATTAATGTTATAGGGAGAACGTATCATATTTAACTTATTGATCAATCTGCTATTACCCATCATGTAACCTAATCTTATACTCGCAAACCCCACTTTAGAAAAACTTCTCATAACAAGTAAATTATCATAATTTTCTAAATACTTCATAAAAGTTTTTTTAGAATAACTATAATAAGCCTCATCTGATACAACTATAGTATTTTTATTAGACAAAACCATTTCTAAATATTCTTCAGGAAAGATATTTCCTGTGGGGTTATTGGGATTGCCTAAAAAAATTAAATCAATTTCCTCCTTCAATACATTCTCAAGATTTTTTTTATCAACAGAATAATCTAATTTATTCAAATAATAGGGAAAAAGACGCATCTCAAATATACTTCCAACTATCCTATACATAGAAAATCCTGGCTCAGGATAAGCAACCTTTGCTCCCTTTTCTAATGCAGTATATAGCATATAAATAAACTCATCAGAACCATTCCCAAAAATAATGGAATCCTCTGAAACACCCTCTTTATCAGAGATTTTTTTTCTCAGGTCCCTGATAAACGCGTCTGGATAACGATTTATCTCAATTTTAGACAGTTCTTGAATTAATTCCTCTTTAAAATTTGCAGGCAAATCATAGGGACTTTCATTAGCATCCAACCTTATTAAGACAGGTTTATCCTCAACGAAATAGGGTTTAAAATTGCTAAGAATTTTTTTAATCTTCATCTTCTACCTTCATTAGCCTTGTTTCAACAGACTTTGCATGAGCAAAAAGTCCTTCATATCTGGCAAAATAAGAAATTTTATCCCCCAGAGACTTTAAACCCTCCTTAGTAAACGCAATTACACTTGTTCTTTTTATAAAATCTTCAACACCTAAAGGAGAAAAAAATCTTGCCGTTCCACCTGTTGGCAGTATATGGTTTGGTCCAGCCATATAATCTCCCACGGCTTCTGGTGTATTATTACCGAGAAAAACAGCACCAGCATTTTGAATAAAGGGCAATAATGAAAAAGGATGTTTGGTACAAATCTCTAAATGTTCTGGGGCAATTTGATTGGCTATTGATACCGCATCCATAATATTTTCAACAATAATAATTGCAGAATTTTTAAGTGATTTCTCAATAATATTCCTTCTTTCTGATTTTTTAGCTTCTTCAAACAGTTTTTTTTCAAGTTCTTTTCCCAGTAATTCTGAATATGTTACAGCTATAGCAATGGCCTGTTCATCATGCTCTAATTGAGATAACATATCCAGAGCAACATTACTTAAATCTGCAGTTTCATCAAAAATTATAAACACTTCACTTGGTCCAGCTATCATATCAATATCAACTTTACCAAATAGAATTTTCTTTGCTGTGGCAACATAAATATTGCCTGGACCAACAATTTTATCAACGTTAGGAATATGCTTTGTGCCAAAAGCAAAACCGGCTATAGCCTGTGCTCCACCAATTCTATAAATTGAATTTACACCTGCTCTTTTCGCAGCATATAACACTGCTGGCGAAACATTTCCATCTTTAGAAGGCGAAGTAAGTAAAATCTCTCTAACGCCAGCAATCTTTGCTGGGATTGCTCCCATTAAAACAGACGATGGATAAACTGCCTTACCTCCAGGAGCATAAACTAAAACTCTTTTTAGTGGTGAAATTTTAACGCCCAGTAAATTTCCAAACTCGTCATAGCTGAACCATGAATTATAAACTGTTTTCCTATAGTAATTTTCCAGTCTTTCAGCCGTTATATCAATTACTTCTTTCATTTTAGGTTCTAATAATTCAATCCCTTTCTCCCAATCTTCATCAGTTAGTTTAAACTCCTTCGGTTTCAGATTAATACCATCAAACTTTTTTGAATAAAAAGCTATTGCTTTATCACCTTCCCTTAAGACCTTATCAATAATTTCCTGCACTGTTTTTTCATAAATTGACTTATAACCAATTCTAAAAGAATATTTCTCCATATATTTTTTAATATCTGCTTCTCTAAACTTTAATATACCCATAAATCACCCAATTACCCCTCTTATATTTTGAACTACCTCACATGCTTCCTTGAATCTTGTTTTGAAAAAAGTCCTGTTCATTATCAAATAACTAGAAATATCACATATTTTCTCAATTTCCTCAAGACCATTTTTCCTAAGAGTTTCACCACTGGAAACAATATCTACAATAACATCACTTATTTCAGTAATTGGTGCAAGTTCCACAGAACCTTCTAATTTTATTATATCTACGTTAATCCCTTTAAATTCAAAATACTTTTTTGATATGTTTGTAAATTTAGTAGCCACTCTTAAACCATTTTCCCAATTAAAATGCTTTGTTTTTGGTTTGGCTACAGAAACCCTGCATATGCCAAGTTTTAAATCCAGTAAATTTAAAACATCACTATTTCTCTCCAATAGAATGTCCAAACCAACTACACCAATATCTGCGCTACCTCTTTCCACATAAACGGGCACATCAAAGGGTTTCAAGAGCATTACTATAAATCCCTTCTGATTAAATTCAAACTTCAGTTTCCGATCATCATGTAGAATTTCCAAGAAATCATAACCTGCTTTTTTAAAAAGTGGTAATACTTCTTTTAAAATTCTTCCCTTAGGTAAAGCAATACTTACCATAACTACTTCTCTTTAACTCGCTTAATTTTGGCACCTAATCGGGATAGTTTTTTTTCCATGCTTTCATATCCCCTATCGAGATGGTAAATCCGTTGTACTTCAGTTTCTCCCTCTGCCATAAGACCTGCAATTACAAGAGCAGCACCAGCTCTCAAATCAGACACCATTACAGGTGCACCTGTTAGATATTCAACACCTTTAACAATTGCATTTCTATCTTTAATCGTTATATCCGCTCCCATTCTTTTTAGCTCACTTACATGAATGAACCTATTTTCAAAAATAGTCTCTCTAATAACAGATAATCCTTTCGCCGTTGTCATTAGAGCCATAAATTGAGCTTGTAAATCAGTGGGAAATCCTGGATATGGCATTGTGGTTATATCAACACTTCTAATATTTCTATTTCCAATAACTCTTATGGAATCAATATATTTTTCAATCTGAATACCAGCTTCCCTTAATTTAAATTCCAGAGCCTCCAGATGTTCAGGAATACAATTTTTAATTAAAACATTTCCACAAGTAGCTGCTGCAGCAATAATGAATGTGCCTGCTTCAATCCTATCGGGTATAACTTTATGTTTCGCTCCTTTAAGTCCCTTAACACCTTCTACTTTTATAACAGATGTACCTTCCCCCTCAATTTTAGCTCCCATTTTTCTTAAAAAGTTTACAAGATCAACTATTTCTGGTTCTTTTGCTGCATTCTCTATGATAGTTATACCTTCAGCACAAACTGCAGCCATAATCATATTCTCTGTTCCTGTTACGGTAGGAACATCACAATAAATATTGGCACCTCTAAGTTTTTTTGCACTTACCTCTACATATCCATGGGACTGGGTAATTGACGCACCCATTTTCTGTAGCGCTGCAAGGTGCAGATTAATTGGCCTATCGCCTATTGCACACCCTCCGGGCATAGAAATTCTTGCTTTTTTAAGTCTTGCTACTAAAGGCCCTAAAACAAGCACAGAAGCCCTCATCGTTTTTACCAACTCGTAAGGTGCTTCATAATTAATTATTTTTTTTGCTGATAAATGCATCAATCTCTTACTATCCCTCTCAACCTCACAACCAAGAGATTTTAAGAGTTTTTCCATTGTTTGAATATCCCTTAGTTCAGGAATCCCTTCAAGCACACATTCTTCTTCTGTTAATAAACACGCAGCCATTAGAGGAAGTGCTGAATTTTTAGCACCACTTATGGTAACCTCACCTGTTAATCTATAACCACCCTTTATAATAAACTTATCCATCCCAAAATACCCTAAACATGTTTTATAAATGGTATCATTTTTTGTAAATATAAACAACTTTTTGTAATTTTTCAGGACAAAAAGAACTTGTTAATTTTTGATGGGTTTAATATTAAAAAAAAATTT
>CALINM010000117.1 GCA_938045315.1 uncultured bacterium
TAGGATCTGAGTATTTAGGGGTATACTTCTCTAAATATGTTTTCAAATCTTTAAATTCTGAGTTAACAATTTTTAAATATCCAGGATAAATATCAAAAAGTAACCCTTGATCCGTAGCTCCTTGGACGTTTGACTCGCCTCTTAGTGCAGCAATACCCCCTCCAGCAACTCCCACATTTCCTAAGAGAAGCTGAACTATAGCCATAGCTCTGATATATTGTGTTCCTACGGTGTGCTGAGTTGCACCCATCGCGTAAGTTATTACACCTGATCTGTCAGGCTTACCGGTAGAAGCATATAATTTATAAAATTTAATAAGCTTATCCTTTGGTATTCCACTAATTTTACTAACCATATCAGGTGTATACCTACTATAATGCTTCTTTAGAAGCTGGAATACACAATTTGGATCCTCCATTGACATATCTTTTATCACTCTGCCAGTTTCATCAAAAGATTACTGCAACAATTAACATCACAAATGAATAAAAGTAACCCCTTTTAATCTTTTCAGTAGCACCGTTATTAAAAAACTCATACATGGCTGTAATAAAATAAATACCACCTGCCATACCAGCTATAAAAATCCCCAATTAACGTGCATTTTAATCCTCCTTTTTGAAGCTTACATAAGCTCCAATTGCGATTAAAAATGCTGCTATTAAACTAACAAAAGAGTTACTAAATACATTTACAAAGTTGACAGCTGGTGGAGCTTTTGGCTTCTCTGGGAACCCATATACTTCTGGTGAATCGGGTAATAAATAAATAACACCAGGCCCTCCTGAAATGTTTTCACCATAAATTGTAAATTTTTTTTCTCCCCTTTCTGCTAATATACCTGCTCTTTCCCTTGCTACGGCAAGCACATAATCTCTACTCCCAAAAACAATTGCACCCGTTGGACATGCTTTCGCACATGCTGGTGGCAAACCATTAGATATTCTATCTACACAAAATGTGCACTTTGATGAAACTCTTTTTTTTCATCAGTATGGGGAATATGAAAGGGACATGCTTGCAAACAGTATTTACAGCCCGTACATATTTTCTCATTAATAAATACCGCTCCCTTTTTATTACGCTTTATAGCGTTAGCAGGACAAACTGCCATACAACCTGCATCACCACAATGATTGCACTGATAACTAAAGAAGCTCCATTTAATGTCATCGCCTTTTTCTTTCTCAACAAATTTAACTCTTTTCCACGTATTATCTGAAAGACTGAAAGGATTCTCATAGGTACCAAGATTTTTAGTCTCTTCTGGCTTTCTATCATTCCACTGCTTACAGGCTGCTTGACAACTCCTACAGCCTGTGCATCTTGTAACATCATTTAACATTCCAAATCTCATAAGCCCTCTAAAATAAAACAATGTTAAATCAATAATAACACCTAAATTATTTTTTTAATTGATAAAAAAAGCCTTTCTATTTTTAGAAAGGCTTTTTAAGTTTTAAAGTTTGTAAGAAATTATTTAATTTGTTGATATAACACCTACGCGAACTTCCAAGTTCGTGTATATCCATCCTTCTTCAATAAAAACATTACAGGTTCTATCACCCTTGGCGAAATTTAAATTTATTGTTTTTTTAAATGTAAGGGCATTTATAAGCCTCCATTTTTCAGAATCCATATTATTTTTAATTGCCTCAGCGAGGGAATAGCTATCAACCCTTCCTTTGTAAGTAAGTATACCCACTTTGATGCCCTTTGCTTCAAATAGAAAAGTATTATTTTTATCTATTTTCATCATAGATGGTATTGGGATATCATCTATATCCCTTATGGGTATTTCAATGATTGTATCACTCTTTTCTTGAACCCCTTTATTATCCTTTGGATCCTGATTTCTTACACCCTCGTTTGCGAATAAAACAGTCTGAAACATAAAAATTAAAGTAAAAATCAAAAAAACATATTTTTTCATTGTTGGCCTCCTAAAAAAAGGGATTGAAATATTTTTCATTTCTTATTGTTGAAGAGGGACCATGACCGGGGTAGATTTCAGTGTCCTCTGGCAAAGTAAATAGTTTTTCCCTTATAGATTTCATAAGCGTATCATAATCGCCGCCGGGAAAATCTGTTCTTCCAATACCACCTGCAAAAAGAGTATCACCCGTTATAACTTTATTATTAATTTTTAAACAAATTCCGCCGGGGCTATGACCGGGTGTGTGAATAACTTCAATGTTTATATTACCTACTTTTAAAATATCCCCATCTTTTAAGTACCTATCAGGTTCTGGAGATTTATCCACATAAAATCCCCATATCTGGGCGCTCGTATCCATCCTCTCTAAAACTGGCTTTTCCATTTCGTGAATAAGTAGTTCTGCATTAGTTAGATTTTTCATTTTTTTATTTCCACCACAATGGTCAAAATGACAATGGGTATTGATAATATACTTGATGATAATGCCATTTTTCGAAATGTAATTGTAAATCTCATCCACATTGTCACCGGGATCAATAATAATCCCTTCTTTTGTTTCTTCATCAGCAATAACATAACAATTAACTTCCAACGCACCTACAACAAATCTTTTAAAAATCATCATCATTCTCCTAATATATACTTTCTTCCACTTTCGAGAAGCTCCTCTACTTTAACAGGATCCTCTGCTTCTGCATAAATTCTTATCACTGGTTCTGTCCCCGATTCTCTAAAAAGAAGCCAACAATCATTTTCGAGATAAATCTTTACACCATCTATTTCTTTCTTATCCACAACTTTTAACCCCGCAAAGGAAGAGGGTATATGAGCCAGCTTATCTTTAAAAGTCTTTTTTATCTCAGGAGTAATTAAATAATTCTTTCTTAATGAAAAAAGAGGTCCCACCTCATCGAAGATTTCTTTCACCATCGCAAATACAGATGCTCCCCTTTTAGCAACTGCTTCTACTACAAGAAGACAGGCAAGAATACCATCTTTTTCAGGAACATGATCTATTATTGAAAGGCCAGCACTTTCTTCACCTCCCAATACAATTTTTTTGTTACTTAAAAGTTCCCCTAAATATTTAAAGCCCACCGGTGTCTCAAATACTGTATAACCATACTTTCTTGCAATCCTATCCAAAAGATGGGTTGTGGCATAAGATCTACCTACTCCACCTGCCAGACCTCTGTATTTTATCAGATAATGATATAAAACTGCCAAAACAAGATTGGGATTAACAAATTTACCACCTTTATCAACTATCCCAAATCTATCACCGTCACCATCGGTTGCAACCCCCAATGCGATCTTTTTGTCTTCTTGCATCCAGCTTATTATCTCCTGAAGGTTCTTTTCCATGGGATCTGGAGCCCTTCCTCCAAAATATGGGTCTCTAAAATCATGAATTACCTTACATTTTAACCCTTCATTCTCAAGAATATTGTCAATATAATCTCTTGCGGTACCAAACATGGGATCGATAATTACTTTTAACTGGGATTGAAATATAGTCTTAAAATCTATTATCTCTTTCAACCTATTTAAATATCCTTCTTTTGGGTCATATACTATGACTTTTCCCTCTTTTTCTATTTTTTCAAAAGACAAGTCTTCTTTAAAACTTATCTGTCCCCAGAGTTCATTTGCCCTTTTCTCTATCCATGAAGTTGTATCAGGTAAAGCAGGGCCACCCCAGGAGGGCGAAAACTTGACACCATTATACTCAGGTGGATTATGACTTGCAGTAAAATTTATTGCCCCTGCAGTACCTTTGTTTAAAATTTCAAAGGAAATTACAGGGGTTGGCGTCTCTCTATTGGTAAGATAAGATTTAATATCATTTGCAGATAAAATTTTAACAGCTTCCTTTGCATACCATTCCCCCATAAACCTGCTATCGTAACCAATAATTAGCCCCTTATCGTGGATACCCTCTTTTTTTACATAATCTGCAATAGCTTGAATTACTACTCTCACTTTTTCAAGGGTGAACTCTTCTCCTATTATCCCTCTCCACCCAGATGTTCCAAACTTTATAACCCCCATAAATCCTCCCCCCTATTTAACACCTTTTTTAACTAATTCTTCAACCTTTGACAAAAGTCCTTCAGCACTTTTTTTGTCTAAACTTTCGGCATAGACGGTAAAATAAGCTTTATCCTGAGAGGGAATAGCTAAATACCATCCATCATTCTCAAAAACCTTAATACCATCTACTAATTCCACATTTTTGTTTGATGTTTTATCTACAAGGTATCTCATTACAGTTCCTTTTTTCTCCCAGGGACAGGGAATATTTTTAGTAATTAAATATGACTTTGGAATACTTCTTAATATATCATTTATTGTCACATCGAGCTTAGCAAGCATTTCGAGTATTTTAACTATGCTAAACATCCCATCAAATGCGGGTAAAAAATCTGGGAAAATATATCCACCATAATTTTCACCTACAAATCCAACCCCATACATCATAGAGGCTTCCATTAAAGCCCTACTTGTTGTTTTAGTCCTTATTACCTGTGCACCCATTTTCTCAACCAGCATATCTATAATCATCGATGCATTAACGGGCACTGCTATTCTTAAAGGCTTAAATGTATCAAGAAATAATTTAGTAACAACACAAAGAGCAGTTGAACCATCATAAATTTCCCCTTTATGGTCAATAATATATATTTTTTCAGCCCCCGCATCGAGGAAAAAGCCCACATCTGCTTTAAGGGAGACAACAATATTGCTAAGCTGCTTGATCGCATAATCAAATTCTTCAGCTGTTTTTGTTAACCTTGAGCTATCTAAATTTGCATTAAGCGCCACGACTTCACAATTCATCTTACCAATCAAATTATGAAACAAAGAAGAAGAACTTCCATGAGAAAAATCGATCACTATTTTAAATTTTTTCTCCTTTATTCTTTCCAGATCGATGTGTTTTAGAAAGCCCTCCATGTATTTTTCAATAGCATGGGACGGGAAGGCTATCTCTCCAGTTTCTTCTAATACTACCCTCCTGAAATCTTCACCAAAGAAGAATCTTTCAATAGTCTTTTCCTTTGAACTATGAATATCAATACCCGATTCCTCATAAAATTTCATATCTATAAAATCCCTATCAAAGGGCGAACGCCTTGTATGAACACCACCCACTTCATTTTCCTGCCTTGATAGATATCTTACAATTGGTATGGGTACTACACCATAATCGTGCACATGCACACCAGTAGATAAAACTCCCGTCATAAAAGCTCTATTTATCATTCTTGATGCAGGATGATGATCCCTTGAAGTTGCAATTATGCTACCTTTTTTAAAAGTAGCACCGTAAGCAGCTCCAAGTCTTGCAGCAAATTCAGGTGTAATCTCAAAATTAGCAATACCATTTACACCATAGGGACCAAAAATTGATTTTGACCACTTTTCACCCCACACAAGGCTGGTTGCGAGTGTTGCACCATCCTCTACCGTCTTCATGGGCCAGACTTTTACACCAGCTTTTATTGTTGCATTCTTACCAATAACACAATGATCGGAAATTACAACCCCTTCTCCAAGATGGGCACCCTCCTTTATTGAAACATTATTACAAACAATGCTTTCATGGAGATGGGAATCTCTACCAATATATGTATTATCCCAAATAACAGAATCAAAAATATGTACATTATCTTCTATGACACAATTTTTTCCTATTACAGAGTTTCTTATTTTGACCCCTTTACCCACTTTAGTATTTCTTCCAATAATTACTGCTCCTTCAGCTACTAATGAGTAATCAACCTCTGCATCAATATCAAGGTAGATATTTTCTCTTACTCTGTTACCTAACAACTCTACTTTAACCTTTCCTTCAAGCACATCTTGATGTGCTAATCTATATTCCGTTAAATTACCCACATCTTTCCAGTAACCTTCCATCAAAGCACCATAAATACTTATCCCATTTTTCATTAAAAGGGGAAATAAATCTTTGCTAAAATCAAATTCTTTATTTTCAGGAATATGTTTTAAAATCTCCTGTTCAAGTATATAAATACCTGTATTAATAGTATCGCTAAAAACCTCACCCCAGGTAGGTTTTTCATAAAACTTAGTAATCTTACCATCTTCATCGAATATAACTATGCCAAAGGGAAGAGGGTTTTGAACTCTTGTAAGTAAGATAGTAGCTTTAGATTTTTTATTCCCATGAAAATCTATTGCCTTTTGTAGATTAAAATCAGTAAGAACATCCCCAGATATCACTATAAATGTATCATCTAAATATTTTTCAGCTAATTTAACAGCACCTGCTGTTCCATAATCCTCCTGAGGTAAAATGTAACTTATTTTTACGCCAAAATCTTCACCATTTCTAAAATAGTCCTGTATAATTTCAGCCTGATAAAAGAGAAGAACAATTATTTCAGATATATTGTGTTTTTTTAAAAGATTAATGATATGTTCCATCATTGGCTTATTTACAAGAGGAACCATAGGTTTGGGTATATTTTGAGTTACAGGTCTTAATCTTGTTCCAAAACCACCAGCCATTAAAACAGCTTTCATGATACCCCCTTGATGTCTTTTTTATTAATAAACATTAATGATTAGTTCCTCTACTGGTTTTCTACTTGTTGGTTTTGGGATAAAAGCAGGATAACCTAATGCTATTACTGCCATGAGTTCATCTTCAGGAGGTATATTTAATAATTCTCTAACCCTTTCTTTATTCTTTAAAATCTCTCCAAGCCATACAGAACCAAGTCCCAATGAGGTTATATATAGCAACATATTTTGAATACAGGCTCCTATAGCCATAAGATCTTTATCTCTATCATACGAATCGGGGTGATGAAAAAACACAGCTATCAATGCATTGGCAGAGTTAACAATAGAACCATAATTTGTAAATTTTGATATCTTCGATTTTAACTCTTTATCTTTTACTAATACAAACCTCCAAGGCTGGTTATTGTGGCCTGAAGGAGCAAAACTACCAGCAGTTATGATACTTTTTAAAGTTTCTACAGTTATTTCCCTATCTAACTGAAATTTTCTTACACTTCTTCTATTTTTAATTAATTCTAAAATATCTTCATCCCTTTTCATCTTAAATGCAAATTTAACAAAAAAATAATAAAAAGTAAAGAAGTAAGGAACCAATATAATTGACAAGCTCAAAAAATGTGGTAACTTTCATATAGAACAAAAAAGGGAGGGGAAAAATGAGAATACTTTTTTTTCTATTGATATCCGTATTGCTTCCCTGTATTACAAATGCTGAAGATATTGAACTACCAAAGAATATCAGTAATCAAACAAAACAGTGTATTAGTTGTCACAAGCAGTATACTCCAGGAATAGTATTCGACTGGCTTAAAAGTAGGCATTCAAAAACAACTCCCGAAGAGGGTATCAAAAAAACTGAACTAGAAAGAAGGATAAGTGCTAAAATTGTTCCTGAAAACTTATCAAAAGTTGTTGTAGGTTGTTATGAATGCCATAGCCTTAATGCAGATAATCATCAGGACAATTTCAACCATTTTGGTAATAAAATTAACGTTGTAGTGTCACCTCCAGATTGCGCTATATGTCATCCCGATGAAGTAAAACAGTATACTGGAACAAAAAAATACTATGCTTTTAAAAACATTATGAAAAACCCCATTTATCATACCCTTGTAAACACGTCAACAGGAATCATTACATATGAAGATGGTAAGCTAACACAGGTAACCCCGTCAAATAGCACCTTACATGAAACCTGTTTAGGTTGTCATGGGACAGAGGTAAAGGTAAGGGGCTTTAAAAAAATTAAGTCCCTATCTAGTGGACTTGAGATTACAGTTCCAGATCTTACTAATTGGCCCAATCAAGGTGTTGGTAGAATTAATCCCGATGGGAGTCTGGGTGCTTGTACTTCCTGTCATCCAAGACACGCGTTTTCCATTGTCACTGCAAGAAAACCCTATACCTGTGCTCAATGCCATTTAGAACCAGATGTACCAGCTTACAATGTTTACAAAGAAAGTAAACATGGTAATATATATGAATCTGTGGGTGAACATAAATGGAATTTTGAATCAGTACCATGGAAAGCAGGAAAAGATTTTACCGGTCCCACTTGTGCTACCTGTCATAATAGCTTGATTGTCAATCCACAGGGCAAAATTTTAGCAGAAAGAACTCACGACTTTGGATCGAGATTGTGGGTTAGACTTTTTGGGCTTATATACACACATCCACAACCTAAGTATGGTGATACAACAATCATAAAAAATGCTGATGGATTGCCACTTCCAGTGACATTTACAGGGAAATTAGCCGAAGAATATTTAATATCAAGTTCAGAAGCTGAAAACAGGATGAAGAAGATGAAAAATGTATGTTCTGCCTGTCACAATACAGATTGGATAAACGGACACTTTACAAAGATGAATAACACTATAAAAGAGACTGATGAGATGACAAAAACAGCTACACTAATTTTAGTAGATGCTTGGAACAAAGGGATTGCTGACAATAAAAACCCCTTTGATGAACCCATCGAGAGGAAATGGATACAGCAGTGGTTATTTTATGGCAATAGTGTTAGATATGCATCTGCCATGAGTGGAGCTCCAGACTATACAAGTTTTAAATACGGCTGGTGGGAACTTACAAAAAATATACAGGAGATGAAGGCTTATCTTGATAATAAAGGCAGGAAATGAATTAAATGGCAAAGGGAAAAATATTTGAAGATGTAAATTTAAGAAACCTCTATTTTGTATTTAAAGACAGGAGCGACGCAGGTAAACGCTTAGTAAAACTTATGAAAGACAGAATAGACATCAAAAATACCTATGTTTTAGCTATTCCTTCTGGTGGTGTCCCTGTTGCATATGAAATTGCAAAAGCATTCAACCTTCCTTTGGAACTTCTAATAGTTAGAAAAATTCAAATACCCGGCAATACTGAAGCAGGATTTGGTTCAGTGGGGCCAGATTTTGAAGTTATAATAGATGAGGGTCTTGTAAAAAGGTTAAAATTAACTCAACAACAAATCGAAAAGCAAATAGAATCTACAAAAAAAACACTTATCCATCGCAATAAAATTCTAAGAGACAATAGAGAGTTCCCAGAGCTATTAAATAAAAATGTTATCCTTGTAGATGACGGTGTTGCTTCAGGATATACAATGAAAGAGGCAGTTAAGTTTGTAAATAAAAAAGGCCCTGAATTAGTCATAATTTCAATTCCAACGGCACCTCTGGACACAATAAATAGATTAATAAACGATGTGGATATTATTTTTTGTGCCAATATTAGGGAGCAATATCCATTTGCAGTAGCAGATGCTTACCAAGAGTGGTATGACCTTACAGACGAAGAAGTTCTTAGATACTTAAAAAACAACTAGGGGGTGCTTTATGAAAATTTTTCTAATTTTTGATACCCGATATGGTAACACAATGAAACTAATTAAAAAGGCTAAAGATGGTGTGGATTCAACAGGGTGTGATGGAATATTGAGAAGAGTTAAAATATTTGAACCTGAAGCTATAATTGAAAAAAATGAAAGATGGAAAAAAACTTATGAAGAATATTCAGCATTACCAGAGGCACAACCAGAGGACTTTAAAGATTGTGACGGATTAATACTTGGTTCCCCCACAAGATTCGGAAACATGTCAGCCCCTTTAAAAATGTTTATTGATTCCACTTCAAAGGTCTGGCTTGAAGGAGCATTAATAAATAAGCCAGTAGGATTTGTTACTTCCACATCATCGTTACATGGTGGTAACGAGACAACATTAATATCCATGATGTTTCCTATGCTCCACCATGGGGCAATAATAGTTGGTATCCCCTATTCAGAGATGGGGCTGATAACAACAACAAGGGGTGGCACACCCTATGGGGCATCATCAGTTTCCGGTCCAAGAGCAGATATGGAACCTAATGATATTGAACTCAATTTAGCTTTTTCTCTTGGAAAAAGGGTGGCTGAAATAGCCATGAAGTTAAAAAAATGATTAGTAAAGTTTGTGGCAGATGTTGTTATGCTTTACTTTTCTCACATTGAAAGTTTAAAAGAAGCTATCTCAAAGGATGATCTTAGGGGAGAAAAATTTTTTGCAAAAAATTTAAAAAGGAGGTGATCAAAATGCTTAGAAAATTTTTTTATTCCTTGCTTTTCTTTTCAATTCTTTGTTTTTCAGTTGCAATGGCTGATGATATTGAAAAAGGAAAAGCTCTATACAAAGATCCAAAACTTGGTGGTGCAACATCAGGAAAATCCTGTGCTTCCTGTCATTCAGAAAGCTCTGCCGCAAAATGGCTGAATAAAAAAGAATACTCAATAATGGGAAATAAGGCAAAATCCATTGAGGAGGCTATAAATATCTGTATTAAAAATGCCATGGGAGGTAAAGGTTTAGATCCAAAAAGCGATGATATGAAAGCACTTGTAGCCTACTTAAAATATCTTGCAAAAAAATAATACTCTAACTACGCCCGATAATTTATTCGGGCGTAGTATTTTATGGGGGTAATCATGAGGGCATTAATTATATCTGCTGATGGTTTTGAAGACTTAGAGCTACTGGTGCCCTATTATAGGTTTAAAGAAGAGAATATAGAGGTTGACATCGCTTCCTTTAAGAAGGGGAAAATTAAAGGAATTAGAAATTATGAGATAGAGGCTAACTTAAGCCTCGATGAAGTGGATGTCAACAAATATGATCTTTTAATTCTACCCGGTGGTAAGGCACCAGAGAAGATAAGAAAGGATAAAAAAGCTTTGGAAATAGCAAAATTTTTCTTTGAAAAAAACAAGCCTGTGGGCGCAATATGCCATGGTCCTCAAACTTTAATTTCTGCAGGTTTACTAAAAGACAGGCGAGCTACCTGTTATAAAACTGTTTCTTTAGAACTAAAAGAATCTGGTGCCATTTATGAAGATAAAGAGGTTGTTGTTGATGGTAATCTTGTAACTTCACGCATGCCTGCTGATTTACCATATTTTTTAAGAGAAATAATGAGATTGATATATGCAAAGGGAAAATAAAAGAATAATTATAAGCCCCATAAATTTAAAGTCCCAAAGACTACCACCAGGGCAAAAATGGATTGAAAAACTGGTGCCATATGACATAACTTCGGATACTAATTTTGACATAGACAATTACAAACTTGAATTTTTTGGCAAAGTAAAAAACCCCTTTTCAATCACCTATCAAGAATTACTCAAACTACCCCAAGTTGAGGTAGTCGCTGATTTTCATTGCGTAACCCACTGGAGTGTTAAAGATATACATTGGGAAGGAGTACAGCTCAGGGAAATACTAAATAAAGTAGAACCTACTTGTGAATATGTTTTAGTCCATTCAAAAGATGGTTATACAACCAATACATTAACTAAATATCTTTTTGATGATGACGTAATATTAGCTTTTAAAATGAATGGTAACATTTTGCCGCAAAGGCACGGATTTCCTGTAAGACTTATAATTCCCAGGCTTTATGCCTGGAAAAGTGCTAAATATGTTTGTGGTTTTGAATTTTTACAAGAAAATAAATTAGGTTATTGGGAAGAACGGGGATATCATAACCATGGAGATCCGTGGAAAAACGAAAGATATGCTAAATAATTTAATACTTTTAAAAACCCTCTGTTTAACAAGTACTCTTAATGCCGGGATAGTTGAGTATGAATTAATAGAGTAGAAAGAAATGGAAATAAAAGCCAGAATAGAAGAATGTATAACAATTAATGGTTCAATTCTTGGATCTGCACTCAGATTTAGATAAAACGATATTGCAAAAATAAAGGTAAAAAATCTATAAATGAACCAACTTCAATTCACCGGCATGGCATTTTTGTTCTTCCTAAAAGGGATGGGGTACCTTACGTTAGCTCTCCACTAATATCATCGAAAAGTGAATTTACTTATGAATTTCCAATCAGACAATTAGGGACAAAGTGGTATCACGCCCATTCGATTTTATAGGAGAAGCTGGGTTTACATAGTTCCTTTGCAAAAAAAATCTGGGGTAAAAAATTATTTATGAGAATACGTAATACTTTTATCCAATTGGACATTTTAAAGCCCCAAGGAGATTACAAAAAGAGGAGGAGAATTGGTAATATATTCAAAAAGGCAGTGCACAAAGCATTAAAGGAGCCATGAAAGCCAAGAAGCTAAAGGATTATATCAAAAGAGAGATTCTATGGCTCCATCCAATGGACATATCCATATGGCATATGACTATTTTTTAATAAATGGTCAACCTAAATTAAAAATAGAAGCAAAAAAGATGATGAGATACTGATAAGATTAATAAATGGTTTTTCATCCACAAAATTTTTTATCCAATTTTCAGGTAAGCCAATGAAAATAGTTACTGTATATAGTCAATATGTGGACCCCTTTTATGAAAATAGGTTTTTAATTGCTGTAGCTAAAAACGATTTAGTAATAAAAATTCCAGATAACTTAAGTTATGAAATGAGAGCCACATCTTACCATTATTAAAGATTTACCTCCTTATGGATAGGAAAAGGAGAAAAAGTCTTTACAAATTCAGTATCTAAACACCATTTATCCACAGAGATTATACCTCTCACCGGGAAAAAAATATTAACCTAAAATCCTGATAAAATTTTGTACAAGTATTGGATTAAAATACAAATTTTAATCTTCTCTTTATAAATACCTATCTGTGTAAGACACATGTTTTTTCTTGACATTTTATTAGAACTTATAGTATAAATTACTTCCTAAAGTATTTAGGGCCGCTAGCTCAGCAGGTAGAGCATCTCCCTTTTAAGGAGGTGGTCGATGGTTCGAATCCATCGCGGCTCATATATTAGAATTTACTTGTCCCCATCGTCTAGAGGCCAAGGACACAGGCCTTTCACGCCTGTAACCGGGGTTCGAATCCCCGTGGGGACGCTTTGATAAAAAGCGGGCTTGAAAAACCCGCTTTTTTATTTTAAACTTTTAAAAGGGTATCAAATATAAAAAATACTTACAAATAATATGTGATTTATAAAAAATTTTCATTTATAATAAAATCATGGACTACCAAGGTATAATAATAAGACCTCCCAGTGAAGCAGATAGTTTGATATTACAGATTACTGTAGGATGTTCTCATAATAAATGCACCTTTTGTCCCACCTATAAAGGTGTTAACTTTAAATTAAAAGATCAGGCGATAATCGATAATGATATTGATGTGGCATCAAGAAGATTTGGTAACTTTGTTAGAAGAGTTTTTTTGTGTGATGGCGATGTTCTTATACTTAAAACTGAATATTTACTTAATCTTTTTTCAAAATTAAGAAGAGCCTTCCCCCATCTTCAGAGGATAGGGTTATATGGAAACGCAAAAAGTATATTAAGAAAAACATTAGACGAACTCGTTATGTTAAAAGAAAATGGGCTTGGGATCGTTTACCTGGGTGTTGAATCGGGGAATGATGAAGTTTTAAAAAGGGTTAAAAAAGGTGTAACAGGTAAGCAGATGCTTGAAGCAGGCAAAAGGATTTTAGAAGCAGGGATAAAACTCAGTGTAACTGTTTTGTTGGGTATTGGAGGAAAAGAATTATCAAAAATACATGCCATTGATACGGGAAAACTCTTGACAGAGATGCAACCAAATTATGTGGGTGCTTTAACTGTTATGGTTATTGAAGGTACACCTTTATACAATGAGCAAAGGGCTGGTAAATTTGTATTACCTTCACCTTTCGAGTTATTAGAAGAGCTAAAAGTTATGATAGAAAATACAGACTTAAAATCTGGGCTTTTCATGGCAAACCATGCATCAAACTATTTACCTCTAAAGATTAGAATGCCAAAGGATAAACGGCACGCATTGGATTTGCTTGATAAGGTAATATTAGAAAGAAACAGTGATTATCTTAAGCCAGAATATTTCAGAGCATTATAATCAACAACCTTACTTTTTACTTTATTTAGATTTTACTAATTCTAACTCTTTTCAAAAATCTGATATCTTATTTTGCAATTATTACACCTATTTCTATTACAAATCCCATCAATCCCTATATGACACAATGCAAAATCATACTTTACAGGATCATAGGGATCAAACTTTTTCAAAGAGTTCGTAAGTTCTGAAGCTGCAAGCCAATCATTGCTATTTTTCTTCAATAGTCCCAAACACCTTGATATCTTACCCACGTGTGTGTCTAAGGGGATTATGAGATTCTCTTTACCCACTTCCTTCCATATACCAAAATCAATGTCTCTATCTCTCACCATCCACCTTAAAAAAAGATTTAATCTTTTACACGCAGATCCCCTTTCAGGGTTAGGCAGCATTTTTATTTCATAAGGATTAGTAAACTTTTCTCCTTGTATAAATGTTTCCAATTCTCTGACAAAAAATGAAAGTCCATCTTTGATATTGTGAAACCTGTTAAAACCCTCCAAAAAGAGTTTTTTTATACTCCCCCATCTCTTGATGCATTCTGAAAGGGAATAAATCAACATCAAGACATCTTCGTTAGAGTTATAACGATATTTTATGCCCGTAAAAAGAACCTTATCTCTTTTTAAATTAAAATTTTCAAGAAAAGCAGTAGGACTCTTTCCGAGAATTTTAAATATTTTATCAAGTACCACCATAAACGATCCCAATTTACCGTATGCAAAAGAACTAGCAATTAGTCCTGCAACCTCAATATCTCTCTCATCAGAATATTTATGGGGGAATATTATTGGATCATTTTTATAGTATTCAAAATTATTATATTTAAAATACAATTCGTCCAGGAGGCTTTTAACTTTTTTGTCGATTATGAGCATTTTGAATAAAGTTATTCTATTACAAAACAAAGCAAAATGGTAGAATTACTTAAATGTTCGATTGGTTAAATAAAAAAACTTTATCCTGGGCTCTATATGATTTCTCAAACACAATATTTTCAATGAATATAGTTACCCTCTATTTCCCCCTTTATGTTGTTCAGAATCTCCACGGGAGGGAGTTTCACATAAGCCTTGGAATAGCTATTTCTATGGCAATTGGAGCAATGATTAGCCCTTTTTTTGGGATGTATTCGGATATGAAATACAAAAAAAATATAATGCTCACCTTTACAACATTATTTTCATGCCTTTTCACAGCCCTTATACCTATAGTGGACAGGCTTTATATGGCATTAATTTTCTTTATAGGAGCAAATTTTTTTTACCAGATTTCATTAATAGTATATGATTCACTGCTACCAAGCACTTCAGTACAAAAAAACTATGGCATAGTTTCTGGCTTCGGAGTAGCAATGGGTTATGTGGGAACTTTTTTTGCTCTCCTCATGGGTAAAATTATCGTTAAATCACCCAATGATAACCCAAAAATTTTTCTACCCACAGCAATATTATTTTTCCTTTTTTCAATCCCCTGTTTTTTTATTAGGGAAATTAAAGAAAAGACCATAGAAAAGGTAAACATTAAAAATACAATTAAAAAAATTATAAGAGATAAGGATCTACTAAATTATTTTATTGCACATATTTTGTATCTCGATGCGGTAAATACAATAATAGCTTTTATGGCAATCTTTCTTGTAAAAATAGGAGGTTTTTCTCAGGAAGGTGGAGAAATAAATTACTTTTTTCTCTTTTCCACTATTTTTGCTGTTATGGGTGGTCTTTTATGGGGATATTACATAAAAAAGAGGGATCCAAGGTCTGGACTTATTTTAACATTATGTTTATGGTGTATCCTTCTTTTCATAATTTTACTTCCCTTAAAAAAGTTTTTTTACTGGTTTATAGGTCCCTTTACCGGTATAGCCCTTGCAGGTACATGGTCTTGTGATAGGCCATTACTTCTTTCATTAATTAAAGAAGAAGAATCGGGGAGATTTTTTGGATTCTATTATCTCACAGGTAAAATTTCTTCCATTATGGGGCCCTTAATCTTTGGTGCCATATTAACAATCCCTTTTTTCAACGAAAATATAAGATATAAACTGGCTTTCTTCTCCTTGCTTTCAATGATTTTTATAGCACTTATTTTTATCATTAAGGTTAAGAAGGAGATGAAAAAATCTTAATGGTTTCTGGATATATTGAAATTTCACATGGCGTATACCCAAAAAACTCTCCATCGATCTGAACTGGTTTTTTCCCTCTAATTTCAACTTCGCTAGCACTAAAAGCTTTTATACCTTTAGGGTAAGATAATCTCAGTAGTGTGGAAAATAAAAATTTAACAAGTAATATTTTGTTAGGCGATCCAAATGCTAAAACTTGAAAAACTGGTTCTTGTAAGATTCCGCTACTAGCTATTATAAAGTTACCACCATATTTAGACGCTTTGCACACAATTGCATTGCTACAACTTATTTTTTTACCATTTATAAATAAATCTATCATTCCTTCATCTTTTTTTAAAAGCTCCTTAATCCCTTCAAAAATAAATAAAAACTTTTTTATAGCCGCCCTGCCTTTATATTTTACGTTTCTAACCACATATCCATCAAAACCAACACCAGCCATCAAGATGAATTTCCTTGATTTTCTGTCATTATTAATTGTCCCAAGATAACAATCAACCAAATTATTCATTAATATTGCATTCAAGGAATCACAAATATTGTAAATCCCCAACTCACAGGCAAGTACATTTGCACTTCCAAGGGGAACAACAGCAACTGGCTTATTAAAACTTATAAAACCATTAATTAATTCATTTATAGTTCCATCTCCACCAGCCACAATAATAAATTCTATATCATCCCTTTTCTCAATATCTTTTGCTAAAAGAGTTGCATGCCCCGAATATTGGGTAGGAAAAGTTAGAATATCAAAATTATGCTTTTCAAGACCTTTAATAAAATCTTTTATCTTTTTTT
>CALINM010000118.1 GCA_938045315.1 uncultured bacterium
GAGGCGAGTCAAACGTCCAAGGAGCTACGGATCAAGGGTTACTTTTTGATATTTATCCTGGATATTTAAAAATTGTTAACTCAGAATTTAAAGATTTGAAAACATATTTAGAGAAGTATACCCCTAAATACTCAGATCCTAGGAGTGCAAACTGGTGGCAAAACTATCCTAAATATTTTATAAGTTTTATGACTTATCAGAAAGGCACTCAAGTATCGGGTTTTGCCCTTCTTCAAGCAGATGGTTCAACGGCGTGTGGTAACTGGCTATATTGTCAAAGCTACAATGATAAGGGAAATAATATGGCGAGAAAGGGACTTGATGATCCCACAGGGTTAGGGCTTTACTCAAACTATTCGTGGTGCTGGCCAGTAAATAGAAGAATTCTCTACAATAGGGCTTCAGTTGATTTAGAGGGAGAGCCCTTTGATCCCGAAAGGCCAGTTATCAGGTGGGATGGCAAAAAATGGGTTGGTGATGTGCCGGATGGGCCATGGCCACCAATGGCAGATGATAAGAATGGTAAATATCCTTTTATAATGAAAACAGAGGGAATGGCGTATATATTCGGTCCCGGTCTCAATGATGGTCCATTTCCCGAGCATTATGAGCCTCTTGAATGTCCGGTGGAAAGAAACTTAATGTCTGGCCAGCGTGTGAATCCTGTAGCCGCATTTTTTGAAGCAAAGGGAACGAAAGATGTTTTTGCCACATGTGATCCAGGATTTCCATATGTTTGTACAACTTATAGAGTTACTGAACACTGGCAAACAGGGGTAATGACGAGGAGGATAAAGCACCTTCTCGAAATGCAACCCCAGTTATTTGTTGAAATTGGAACGGAGCTTGCAAATATAAAAAAGATAAAATCGGGTGATAAAGTAAAAGTTGTAACAATAAGAGGACAGGTAGAAGCTATTGCTATTGTAAGTAAGAGAATTTCAGCATATCAATTGGGTGAACAAAAAATACATTAAGTTGGTCTTCCATTCTTTTTTGGTTGGTTAACACCAAAAGGAGCTGGTGATTCTGCTAATTTACTTACCCCAACTGTAGGTGATGCAAATACGGCAATTCCAGAGTCAAAAGCATTTATGGCAAATATTGAAAAGATATAAAAATAAGGGGCTTTTTTAGCCCCCTATTTTTTATAAAAGCTTATCAATCATAGCTTTCAGTTCTTTTGATTCCACATATCCTTTTAGATTTATGATTAACTTACCATTTTTATCATATAAAAAGAGCTGTGGCACCGCATCAATATTAAATGTTGTGTTAAGCTCTGAGGTTGTAAGAAACACAGGATAATTAAAACCCATTTGTTTTGAGAAAGGTGCCACAGCTTCTTCTCCATTTTCATCTACGCTTATGCCTATAATTATAAAATTTTTGTCTTTATATTCCTTTGAAATGGTTATTAGCTCAGGTATTTCTATTCTACATGGTGGACACCAAGTGGCAAAAAAGTTTACCAAAACAACTTTGCCAGAGTGGGACTTTAGAATATTGTTAAACTCTGCGAGTGTAAGTTGCTTGAATTGACCAGATGATTTAACTATTTCTTCTTTCTTCTCGCATCCTGAGAAAATTAAGATTAATAATAGGATATAAATAGCTCTTTTCATACTAAATTCTCCTTTATGACTTTTTGTTGTTCTTTACCCACAAATTCTACGGATATAGCTCCATATTTACATGATGTAGCATAGCATTTAAAGCACCTTATACAATTTAGTTGATTTGCCCCCTCGTAAAATTTGAGATGCATAGGACAATCTCTAAAGCATTGGTTGCATCTCACACACTTTTTATCATCGTGCCTCATTCTTACTATGCTGATTTTATTAAAAAAGGAATAAAAACCGCCAAGGGGGCATATTGTTCTGCAAAAGGGTCTTCTGATAAATACCATTGCTATAAGAATAATAATAAGTACTATTAATTTATTGTAAAAAAGAACACCTATTAACCTTCTCAAAGAAGGGTCTAATAAAGTCATTGGTATTCCTGCTTCTAATGTGCCAGCAGGGCAAACAAATTTACAAAACCAGGTCATTCCATATCCAAATTGATCAATAACAACAAGGGGTAATAAAATTACAAAGAAAAAGAGAAAAAAGTATTTACCATATTGGGTCCAGGATGGGATATTTATTTTTTTTGATGGAATTTTATGAATTAATTCTTGTAAAAAGCCGAAAGGACATAACCATCCGCAGGGAAATCTTCCAACAAGCATCCCAATTGTTCCTAAGAAGCCAAAAATGTAAAGCCCTATATGAAATTTAAAGTTTTGTAGAGAAATTCTTATGGAAGCAAAAATTGTTTGTAAAGAACCAATGGGGCATGCCCATATTGCAGCAGGGCAAGAATAACAATTAAGGCCTGGAGCACAGAAAGATTTAAGTTGACCTTGATAAATTTTACCGCTAAAGATAAAACCAAAGTAGGAATTGTTGATAAATGTAATCGCTGTTTGTATATATCTTCTTAAGATATTTATCATCCTATACCTATACAACTTAGACAAATTTTGATGGCTTTTTCTAAAACAGGGATGTACTCTTTACAGTTTATCCCAATTATAAAAAGAGCTAAAAAGAATAAAAACAAAAAATAGGGGAAAAAAAATCTAAATTTCATATAATTTATTATAATGAATATATATATTATTGCAAATTAATATGATCTAATTATTTTAAAACTTTTTTCAAAGCCTCTGAAATATGAGGTACATCAAACTTAAAACCAAGATCCAATAGCCTTTTTGGTATAACCCTTTGACCCCTAATTGAATATTCTGCGAATTCCCCTAAGGCTAACCTTACTGCAAATTTTGGGATAGGAAAAATAGCAAAAACACCGAGAGCCTCAGCAAGAGCCTTTGAAAAATCTTTATTCCTTACCGGGTTTGGAGAAGTTATATTAAAAGGCCCCTCTAATTCTTGTGAATCCAATATGTAAAGATAAGCCTTAATTAAGTCATCTATATAAATCCATGAAAACCACTGTTTCCCATTTCCTATGGGGCCACCGGCATACATTTTAAAAATGGGTATAAGTTTTTCTAATATCCCTCCCCCTTCACCTATAACGAGACCAAAACGAGTAATTATAACCCTTGCTCCCTTTTCTTTTGCTTTTAAAGCTTCACTTTCCCAATCTTTTGCAACGCTTGCTAAAAAGTCATTACCTGGAGGGAAGGATTCGTCTATAATCTCATCATCATGAAATCCATAATAACCTACAGCAGATGTACTAATTAGTGTGAAATTCTTTTTTGATGGCAATGCTTCTACTATATTTCTGGTCGCTACTACCCTACTCTCTCTAATTCTTTTTTTTACTTCTTCGTTCCATCTTTGTCCTATTGTTTCCCCCACAAGGTTTACTACCAAGTCACACTCTTTAATGAAATTTTGCCAATTACCAGGATATATGGGATTTCCTTCAATATATGTAATACTTTCTGAATCAGTTTTACCTATTTTTGAACGCGTTAGTATATATAACTTATGCCCCTTATCTATCAATGCTTTTGTTAATTTTTTGCCAATAAAACCAGTCCCTCCTGTGACAAAAATTTTCATTTAACCCCCCTTTACAATTTTATATTTTTAAAACTGATTATATGTTAAGATTTTACCATGAAAGAACGTAAATTGCCATTTGTTACAATTGTTATTCCTGTAAAGCCTGGTTTAACCCCCGATGCAATTAAAGCTATAAAAAAAATAAATTATCCTAAGGATAAAATAGAGGTTATAACTGTATACGGAAGAAATCCTTCTAAACAAAGAAATGAGGCAGTGAAGCTTGCAAGAGGAGATATAATATATTTTCTTGATAATGATTCTATGCCCGAAAAAGATACTCTAATGAAGCTTATAGTGCACATAAAAGATGATGTTGTTTTAGCAGGTGGACCAAGCATCATGCCAGAGAAACTACCTGTTAAAGCCTTTGTATTTGGGAAAACACTAGAATCTTTTTTTTCTACTGGGCACTCAAGAGCAAGGTATAGAAAGATTGGAGATGTAAGATTTACAGATGAAAAAGAAATTATATTATGTAATATGGTGATGAAGAAGGATATTTTCTTAGAATTTGGTGGTTTTAACGAAAGATTATATCCCAACGAAGAAAATGAATTGATGGATAAACTTAAACATTCTGGTTTTAAGATGATTTATGATCCCCATGCTACAGTGATAAGAATGCCAAGAAAAACACTGATTTCCTTCATAAAACAAATTTTTAATTACGGAAGAGGTAGGGGAGAACAGACAGTATTTTATCCTAAGAGTTTTAATTTATTTAATTTTGCACCACTAATTTTTTTGTTGTATTTATTGTTTTCTCTATTTTATGGAGGATATTTTTTTATTCCCTTGATTTTTTACTTTGTTATATTAATTCTTGATTGCCTGATAAAAATAATCAAAAGTAAGGACATAAGGTATATATTTTTGCCTATCACCACTTTTATACTACATATAACCTATGGGGTAGGCCTTGTTTATGGTCTTCTGAAAGCACCATTTAAAAAAGTAAAAAATGGTGGGTTAAATATTGAGTATGTCAAAGTTTAATGAAAAAGCGTTTTTGATTCTTTTTGTTCTTATTGGCTTAATTATAAGATATTTGCCGTTTTTTAATGAGTTAAAAGAAAGCCCTATCTTATTTTATCAGCCCGATAATCTATACTATGTAAGGCGTGTAATGACTATTTTGAATGATTTCCCTAAAGTCCCAAGATTTGACTATTATTTGAACTTTGCTGAAGCAGTTGATTTTCCAAGCCCGCCATTTTATCCATTTTTTTTAGCATTTGTATCATGGATAATTTCACTGGGTAAGGCAAACTTACATATTGTTGAGCTTGTAACATCGGGTGTTACTGCTATTTCTGGTTCTTTAATATGCATACCAGTCTATCTAATATCTAAAAAAATTATGAGTAATAAATATGCTTTGATGGTATCTTTTATATCTGTTTTTATGCCCCTTCATTATTGGTATACAAATGCGATAGACGGTGATCATCATGCATTAGAAAGTCTTATGGCTTTATTTTTGTTTAATTCTTTTATGGATGTATATAAAGAAAATAACTTTAAAGATATTACAAAGTTTGTCTTATGCTTATTGATAATTTTTTTATTATGGCAGGGAGCTATTCTATACGCGGGAATAATTGTTTTATACGTCTTTGGATACACTTTGTTGTATTCAAGAGACTATAAAACTAGTAGGTATTTGGGGTTTTCAATAGTTTTTTTAAGGAAGTACCTGTTAAAATTTTGTATACCCCCTATTCAATTAGTAAAGGACAGAAAAACTTAAAGGCCATAAATATATTGATTCATATGTTAAAGAGGAGGTTTTTTGCTTAAATATCAGATTTTTTTTGGAATCATAGTATTTCTTATAATTTTGAAAAATATCTTTGCGTATAGGAAAAGAGAACTAAAAGCTAACAAATTTATCATTTCCTTTCTTTTCTGGTTATCGGTGCTTTTGGCGATAATTTTTCCTGAATCAACAAACAAGATGGCCCATTTTTTTAATGTTACCAGGGGGGCAGATTTTTTTATTTACATCTCCATCATAGTAATTTTTTATTTGTTATTTAGGATAAACCAAAGGCCAGAAAGTATGGAAGCGAATATTACCAAAATAATAAGAGAGATAGCTCTTCATAAGGGTAATGAAAAAAATAAATAAATATTTTTAAAGTTAAGGAGTTATGATATCTTAAAACTATGATTTCAATTGTTATACCGCTTTTTAATGAAGAGCTAAGTTTACAGCTTCTTTATGAAAGGATTTGTAGTGTTTTTAAAGAAGATGTGGAGTTAATTTTTATTGATGATGGGAGTACAGATGGAAGTCTTCAAGTTCTTGAAAAAATATCATCAAGAGATAATAGAGTAAAAATCATATCTTTTAGAAGAAATTTTGGCAAGTCAGCTGCATTGTCAGCGGGATTTAAAAAGGCATGTGGGGATATAATTGTTACTATGGATGCTGATTTGCAGGATCAGCCTGAAGAAGTACTAAAACTTATAGACAAGTTACAGGAGGGTTATGATCTGGTAATCGGCTGGAAGTATCCCAGATTAGATCCTATAACGAAAAAATTCCCATCAAAGGTAATAAATAGTCTAACATCTTTTTTTACAGGTCTTAAAATTCATGATATGAATAGCGGGCTTAAAGTGATGAGAAAAGAGGTAGTTGAAGAAGTTCCACTTTATGGCGAACTTCACAGGTATATGCCTCATTTAGCCCATATGAAGGGTTTTAAAGTTACAGAAATGAAAGTCAAGCATATGGAAAGAAAGTTTGGGAAAAGTAAGTTTGGTGCTAAAAGATTTTTATCAGGGATCTTTGATTTATTAACAATTATTTTTTTGGGAAAGTTCGGGAAAAAGCCCCTTCATTTTTTTGGACTTTTTGGTTTGATTTTATTTTTAATAGGTTTCTGTATAAATATTTATATTGCTTATTTAAGATTTAAGTATAGCAGTATTCTTGGTAGGCTTCCTTTACTTCTGTTAGGGATTTTAAATATGATTATTGGTATACAGTTTATTTCTATGGGATTGATAGGAGAATTACTTACAAGCTTTTACGTAAAAGAAAAAGAATATTCTATCAAGAGGGAAATTAATTTTAAAGATTCTCAGTAATAAATGACAATTATCAAATATGTTAGAATTTAATATTGCTATAATCGGTTCAGGTGTGGTTGGCTTATCATGCGCCTACTATTTATCCCAATTTTTTCAAGATATTCTTGTAATAGAAAAAAATGAAAGTTTTGGCTTGGAAACAAGCAGTAGAAATAGTGAGGTTATACACAGCGGTATATACTATCCAGAGAACTCTTTGAAAGCTAAATTTTGTGTTAGAGGTAGACTACTATTATACGAATTTTGCAAAAAGTATGACATTAATCATAGAAAAACAGGTAAGTTAATTTTAGTTTCTAATGAAGAAGAGGAAAAAGAGCTATTTAATATATTTGAAAGGGGAAAAAGGAATGGTGTGGAGGAAATAGAAATTATTGATTCATCATATATAAAAAAAATTGAAAAAATGGCAAAAGGCAGGTGGGCAATATATTCTAAGGAAACTGGTATTATTGATTCCCATGGGATGATGAAAAAATTGTATCTCCTATCGAAGGACAGGAAAGTCTTATTTGCATTCAATCATAAGGTAATTAAGATAGATAGAGTAAATAATTTATACAAGATAACTACATCATTTGGTGAAAAAATTATGGTTAAATATATTATAAATGCTTCAGGGTTACATGCAGATCATGTTGCAGAAATGATGGGTATTGATATTGATA
The DNA here is from genome assembly GCA_938045315.1 of uncultured bacterium. GTDB lineage: Bacteria > CALINM01 > CALINM01 > CALINM01 > CALINM01 > CALINM01. The sequence goes on from CALINM010000118.1 coordinate 7,367, forward strand.
AAAAGGGCTATAGACTTGCTTATTATAAAGGAGATTATTTTTATTATACAAAGCCATCATGTGTTCAGAGACTTATATATCCCATACCCCATGCAGATTTAAAGGGATTGGGTATACATATAACAATAGATTTGGGTGGAAGAATGAAGGTTGGGCCAGATGTATACGAAGTAAAAAAAATTGATTATAATGTTGATTTGAGTAAGAGGGATTTATTTTTTGAAAAGGCTTCTTTACTTATTGATGGATTAGATAAAGATGCTTTAATGCCAGACATGTCTGGTATTAGACCGAAAATAAAGAGTAGTGGCATCAAAGATTTTATTATTAACGAAGAAGGTGGCTCAGGTTTAAGGGGAGTAGTAAATCTTATAGGCATCGAATCACCAGGGCTAACTTCATCTCTCGCTATTGGTGAGTATGTAGCAAATATCATTAAAGGACTTGAGAATTGAGGGTTTATTACTTTGGCACCTTTGAAAAAGATTATTCAAGAAACATAATTTTTGTTGATGCTATGAGAAGTGCAGGAATAGATGTGGTAATTTTGAATAGGGAAGTTAAAGAAGAAAATGCTTTAAAATATAAACAATTTAGTAATTTAATCAAATTAGGGGTAAAATTTGTCAGGGCCTATTTATACCTTTTTGTTCAGTTATTAAAAATTAAAGATTCAAAGTATTTATTTATCGGCTATCCTTCACATCTTGATGTTATTTTTTTTTACCTCCCAGCAAAGCTAAAGGGGATGAAAATTTTTTTTAATCCCCTTGTATCTTTATATGACACTTTTGTGCTGGATAGAAAATTTTTTAAAGTAAATTCAATCCTATCAAAAATATTTTATATCATTGATAAGCTTGCGTTTTGTCTTTCAGATGTTATCTTTATTGACACAAGAACGCACAAAGAATTTATTGCTAATCTTTTTAAAATAGATGAAAAAAAATTTAGAGTCGTACCTGTGGGTTCAATGAAAGAGTTTTTCGAGTGTAAGATCGAAAGGGTCAAAAAAAAGAATACTTTTACAGCTCTTTATGTGGGTAAATATATACCACTTCATGGTGTAGAAATAATTGTTAAATCAGCAAAAATTCTGGAAGGAGAAAATATACAGTTTATTTTTGTTGGTAAAGGCCAGTTGTATAAAAGTATAAGAGAGATGGTAGATCAACTGGGTATAAAAAACATTGAGTTTATAGAATGGGTTGATAGGGGTGAATTAAGACAATTGATTAAATCCTGCCATGTTGTCTTAGGAATCTTTAAAGGTGATGGTAAGGCAATGAGAGTTGTGCCCAATAAAGTGTATGATGCTTTAGCCTGTGGTTCGCTTGTAATCACTGCAAATACGCCTGCTGTAAGAGAGTATTTTAAGGATAAGGAGGAGCTTATTTTGGTTAAACCTGATGATCCGCAAGATTTAGCTAAGAAGATACTCTGGGTAAATGCCAATGGGAATGAGGGAAGTAAAATTGCAGAAAGGGGGCAAAAAAAATTTTTTCAAATTGCTTCTTTTGAAGTTCTGGGAAATACATTAAAGGAAATAATTCGGGAGACCTAATGTCGAGAAGCATTGCAATAGTAACTTCTACTTACAAAAATATAACGAGTGGAGTTGGAACTTATGCAAATATACTTGTTGACGCTTTGATTGAGTCGGGCAATAAAGTTTATATTATCAGTCCTGATTGCGATGAAAAACTTCCCTATTTTATAAAAGTCAAAACTCCAAAAATTTCTTTAACACCTAATAGATGGTTTGAATTGTCAATTAAATATTCCCAAATTTTAAAAAGATTAGAAAACAAAGTTCAGATTGTTCATTTTCTTGATGCCAGGGAAGCACTATTTTTTAGAAAACAGAAAGATATATTTTTGTTAGGCACGGTACATGATACTTATTCATGGGATTTACAATCCCAGAGTATTCTAAAAAGGCATTTCTTTGATTGGAAAAAAAGGTTGATTTATTATTACTTCCTTCATAAATTTGAAAAAAATGCTTATAAAAAATTTGATTTGTTACTATCCAACACAGATTATGTAAAAGAGAGACTTCATCATTTTTATGATATTCATGAATATAAGGTAAAAACTGTTCATTTGCCCGCTCCCATGGAAATAGTGAACCCCGCTTCCTATAACAAAATAGAGCTTAAAGATAAATATATCATTAGTTTTGTGGGAGGGAATTTTCAGAGGAAGGGTTTAATTAGGTTAATCGAGGCAGTTAAGGAGTTAAAAAAGGAAGGATATAACTTTAAAATAGTTGTTGCAGGCAAAGATAAAAACCAGAAACTCATAGAAAAATGGATGAAAGAGAGACGTCTAAATGATATTGTGGAATTTAAAGGGCATTTACAAAGGGATGGGATAAAAAAAATTATGATAGATAGCGATATATTTGCTATGCCTTCTATTACAGAGGCTTTTGGACTTGTTTATTTAGAGGCCATGGCTCTGGGAATTCCAGTAATAGGTACAAAAAAAGGTGGGGTTAAAGAGATTATTAATGATGGAGTTAACGGTTTTTTATGTGATCCTGAAAATATTAATGATATAACTGATAAAATAAAAAAATCTTTAAATCAAGAAATTAGGAAAAAAATAATAGAAAATGGTTTCGAAGCAGTAAAAAAATTCTCAAAAAAACGCTTTATAGACGAGATGTTAAAGGTTTACGAGCATATGGGTTAAACTTTTGGCGTTACAAAAAATTTATTTTCTTTAATAAAAAATTAGCTATAATTTTATGCCTTTGTTTATTATTATTCTATTATTTATAACCGCACCATCCCTTTTGTTAGCTCAGGTTCCTATGAAAATTAAGGTAAATAATTTTGAAAGTTCAGAAACCTATACAATTGCAGTATATGAAGGTGGTAATGTGTGGTTAAATAATGAAAGAGATAAATTGTACTATGATAATGGTAAAGAGTTGGTAGTTTACAAATTGGAAGGCAGAAAAATACAGGAAATAAGCAAAAATTACTTTCCTGCTCCTCATATAAATACTGATAATTTTTCAGCTCACAAAATACTCAAAAACACATGGTCATTTGCTTTGGAGGAGAAGGTTTCATCATATTTAATGGATTCCAGAGGAGAAAATTTTTTCTTGGCTGATAATGCTGGTTATCTCTATTTTTATGATATTAAAAATAAAGTTTATAGAGGAAAGTTGAGACTTAGCTCTAACCCTATAAAAATAATAAAAGTTCTGAATAAGGGGAATCTAATTCTGGTTAATCAGGGATGTGAGATTATTTTAGTAGAGAGGGTTAAGATACCATTTTTTTCTTTTTTACAGGATTTAAGAAGTTTTTATAGGGTTTCAAAGGTGTTAAAACTGGAAGCAAACTTTGTGTCAAGGGTAATTCCTGATAGGGATCAAAAATTGATAGGTATAATTGGGGATCATAAAAATGCCTTCATAATTAAACTACCAACTTTAGAAGTAATAGGAAAGTTTTCTGAAGGTGGTTATATAAGGTATGCTGAATTTTTAAATAGTAAAACAATACTTTACTCAGTGACTACAGCGCTAACTAAATTGGATAATCCATTCAATATTGAGGCACATATGACAGCATTAGCACATTTTTTTGATAGAACAGGGATAACTATACCATCATACTCTGGAAATTTTTTATTGAGATTTGAAAACAGGAAAGAATTACGTTTATACAATGGGGATCCCCTAAAGTTAATTGTTGATTTAGGTGATTTGATAGAAAAGGAAGTGGAAGTTACATTTTCTCAAGATGACAGAACCCTGATTTTTTTTCATGGGGATAAAAATAGATTTGCTTTTTA
>CALINM010000119.1 GCA_938045315.1 uncultured bacterium
ATTCTCCCTTTAAAAAATTTTTTAATTTTCTTTATCAACAGAAAATTAAAATCAGGAAAATCAAATAAAATTATCATTTCTGGATTATTTTCTTTAATCCATTTTATTGATTTTTTTAGTACCTGTCTTATTTTAAAAAAATGACTTATAACTTCTGTCGCACCAACTACTGCAAGCTCACTTGCTTTTCCAATTAAATATACTCCCTCATCCTTTAATCTATCATCACCTATGCCTGTTGTTGAGATTTGTATGTTTTTTTTTAATTCCTTTAATATAAATGAAGCATACATTTCAGCTGATGGTTCAGCAGAAACTATAAATATCTTATTCATTAATTAGTTACCTTTCTGAAGCCTTTAAAATGTTTTCAGCACATTTTAATGCTTTTAGACCATCAACAAGAGTAACAGGTGGTTTCTCACCCTTAATTATGCAATTTATGAATGCTTCTAATTCATCCTTTAGAGCATCTACTTTCGTTTCTACACTCATTTTTACTTCTTCTTTAAAGTTTCTATGGAAGTAAGTAAAATTTACTAAATTCCCTTCGAATATATTACCATTTTCAATAATAGTAATTTTCCTTTCTTTTTCTGAAGATACTCTAGAACATTCCATGTGAATCGAAACATTGTTTATATAAAACTTTGCGCTAATATAATCATTCTTATTGGTTACAATTTTCTCACCAAAAGTAAAAAAATCTTTTGAGCTGTTATCTTCAGGAAAAAAACTTAAAGCCAAATCAATATCATGAATCATTAAATCAAATACCACATCTACATCAATTCCTCTATTAGTAAATGGCGATTTTCTAACAAAACTCATATACTTGGGACTTTTCACATGCTTTTTTATATTTAAGTAAACTGGATTAAACCTTTCAATGTGTCCAACCTGTACAATGAGATTTTCCGGTTTCAAATCTAAAAGTTTTTCACACTCAATTGATGTTGTAGTCGCTGGCTTTTCTAAAAAAATATGAATTCCCTTTTTTATAAAAAATTCTGCAATTTCATAATGATAAATAGTAGGCACAACAATAGAAACTGCATCAACCATACCTATTAGATCTTTATAATTGGTCGTTATGAAAAAGTTTTTATTCTTATACCCTTCAAGAGCAAAAGGATTAATATCAGAAACTGCAACTAATTTACAATCTGGGATATTGATTAATTTTTCAATATGAAACTTTCCTAAATATCCTGCCCCAATAACACCTACTCTTACCAACGTATTACACCTCTTGAACTTTTCAAAATAAAGTTTAAAAGGGTTTCTACCTCATCCTTTAATAATCCCTGTTTCTCAATTGCTTCTTTTGCCTCAGCAATTGTTAACTTACTCTTGAAAATCAGTCTATAAGCCTTCTTTAATGCTTCTAGTCTTTCTCCTTCAATCCCTCTTCTTTTAATACCAACGAGATTTAGACCATAAAGTTTTGCTCTATTGCCCGACACTATTGTATATGGCGCAACATCCTGTGCTACCGCAGAGGCACCCCCTACCATAGCAAGTGTTCCAATTCTTACAAATTGATGAACTGCTGTAAAGCCACCAATTACTGCATAGTCTTCAACTTCCACATGACCGGCAAGAGTAGCTAAATTTGCCATTACTATTCCATTGGATAAATGACAGTCATGTGCAATATGACAGGATGTCATTATAAAATTATCATTTCCTATAATGGTTTTACCCTTTCCTGTTGTTGTTCCTCTGTTAATTGTCACATATTCTCTTATTGTATTTCTGTCACCAATAAGTAGCTCTGTTTTTTCATTCTTATACTTTACATCCTGTGGAGCCATACCAATCGATGCAAAGGGAAATATACTACAGTCATTACCAATAATTGTCCATCCATCAATTACAGCATGGGGATATATTTTACATCTATCACCAATAACGACATTCTCACCTATATAAGCATAAGCACCAATTTCAACATCCAAACCTATTTGAGCACCTTTACAAACAACGGCTCTTTCATCAATTATTGTCATTTTTAACCTCATATTTGAGTTGTGGCCATAAATTCTGCTTCAACTGCAACAACATTATCGACCACAATTTTACCTTTAAATAGGTAAATATTTCTTTTGTGTTTCAAAAGTTCCACTTCCATTATAAGCTGATCTCCAGGGACAACTACTTTTCTAAACCTTGCTTCTTTTATGCTTGCAAAGAATATATTATTAACACCGTACTTTTCTGCAGATTTTAATACAAGAACACCTGCAACCTGAGCTAAAGCTTCAACCATTAATACTCCTGGCATAACTGGATTAGAAGGAAAATGCCCTACAAAAAAAGGTTCATTAATTGTTACATTTTTAATACCTACGGCTTTTTTATCTTTTTCGAAACTTATAATTTTATCAACCAATAAAAAAGGAAACCGATGGGGAAGTATTTTTTGAATTTCTACAATGTCAATCACTTTCATTACTCCTTTTTAAAATTTCATCTATTTTCCTCTTTAATTCTGGTAATTCATTTAAAATCGCCTGGATTTTTAACCATTTTCTAAATTCTATTGCGAAAGTTCCTCCTATTTTAGCCCCCTCTTCAATTTTGCCCGTTACTCCAGATTGAGCAGCTATCATAACATTATCTCCTATCTCAGCATGGTCTGCTATACCAACCTGACCACCCATTATAACCTTACTACCTATTTTTGCACTCCCTGCTATACCAACTTGTCCAACTATGATAGTATTACTACCAACCCTAACGTTATGCCCTATCATCACAAGATTGTCAATTTTAGTACCCTTTTCTATTTTAGTCTCATCCATAGTAGCCCTGTCTATTGTTGTATTTGCACCTATCTCTACATTATCTTCAATAATAACCCTCCCCACCTGGGGAATTTTAATATATTTTGTTCCATCAAAGGCATAACCAAAACCATCGGAACCCAAAACTGCCCCAGGGTAAATAATAACATTATTACCAATTACAGTATCATCCATAATTACAGCATGGGGTAAAATTTTTACATTTTGTCCAATCTTAACATTGTTACCAATATAAACAAAGGGATAAATAACACTATAGGATTCTATGATACTGCTATCTCCTATATATGCATATTCCATTATAGTAACATTATTGTTTATTTTTGCTGTTTCAGATATATATGCTTTTTGTGAAATAACGGGATTTATCTTTTTTTCTGGAAAAAATAA
>CALINM010000120.1 GCA_938045315.1 uncultured bacterium
CCTGCCTAAAATAGGTATTTCACTTAAAAATATTATACCAGATTTTGTTTTAGAAGTTCTGTTTTGTATAAGACCACCAATAACTGTTGTCTCACCATCTTTTAATCTTAGTAATGTTTTTGCATTTCTTGTTCCTATTCTATATACTGTTGTGCCATTCGGGGTTCTATTCTCAGAAATTATATTACTAACCTCCGCTTCTATTTTAATTTCCACTTCATCATTGGAAAGAATTTTTGGTTCTGCATTAAACTTAACACCCACATCGACATATTGGACATTTTCAGAACGATTATCCACCCCACTAACTGTAACGGTAATCACTGGCACTCTATCTCCCACATGGACCTGGGACTTAGCACCATCAAGAGCCCTTAGTTGAGGGCTAGCAAGTGTTTTTGTAACACCAGTTTGCTTAAGAAAATTAAGGGTAACACTGGGAAGAGTAAATAACACATTTCTTTCAAACATGGAGTTTTCTAAATCCCTGATATTTACAAGTGTCCCGGTAAGAGATGAACTACTTGTAACTGAAGAAGGAGGATTACCCTTTGCAAAACCAGCTTGTATGTTCAAGGGACTAAAATCAATGCCTAATTTTTCCAGATCGTTTCTATTAACTTCGAGAAATTCAAGATTTAGTACCACTTCAGGCTTTGGTAAATCATTAGCTTCAATTACCTTTTCTGCTATCTCTAAAGAATCAGCATCTGCTCTAATCACTATTGCATTTTGTTCTTCATTTACAAATATCTGTCTTGCCTCAATTAGACTTCTTAAGATATTTATCATTTTTTTCGCATCTGAATACTTAAGAAAGAAAGTTCTTATATAATATTCATCATATTCTCTTCTCTTCTGCTTATTATCCGGATATACGATAACGTTCTTTGGATTTACAATCTTTACAGCTAACTTATTAGAAAATAGAAGTAATTCTAAAGCTTGAACAAATGTGGCATCTTCTATAAATATTGTAACCTTGGTATCTCTAATAGCTTCATCGAATATAAAATTGATACCCGATAGTTTTGAAAGTACTTCAAAAACATCTTTTATGTTAGCATCTTTAAATTTTAGAGTTACTGGTTTTGAAGAATCAAAAGAAAGCTCATATTCAAACTTCGACTTCTGATCATAATTGGTTAGGGTATCCAAAAGATCCTTAGCTTCTATTGAATTAGGGTCCAAAACGTATGCTTTTTTTGCTGCTTCTAAAGCTTCTTTAAATTTGTTTAAAGCATAAAACTCTTTTGCCTTTGTAAGACTCTCTATGGCATCTTTTTTTCTTTTTACTTCCTGTAAATATTTGAGAGCATTTTTATAATTAGGATCTAATACAAGGGTCATCTGGAACTCTTTTTCAGCTTCAGTAAAATTATTCTCTTCTAAAAATTTAAGACCCCTCTTAAAGTGATCCCTCGCAGATGCTTCTTTGGCTCTTAATAGCTTAATTCTATACTCAAAATTTTTCGGCGAATCAGTTAAAGCCCTCTGATAATAAATTATAGCTTCATCATACTTTCCTTCTTCCATTAACTTTTCAGCTCTGTAATAAGAATTTGTAGCACACGCTGATATTAAAAACATTAAAAAAATTATTAAGATCATCTTATTTCTTCTTATCTTTTGCATCTTTCACCTCTTTTTCTACAGTTAAAATCCTTTTATTACCTTTATCATCCAGTAGTATTACCTCTGTGTCGTCTATCTTTAAAATTTCAAAACCTGTATTAAATATCCTGTCTTTCTGTTTGTAAGATTTTATATCCCTATCTTTTTTAAAAAAAGCAATATATTTATCATCTTTCTTGAGTATTCCCATAAGTATTACATCTTTAAGTTCGTCTATCACGGGTTCTTTATCCTGTATTTTAGGTTTAGGCTCCACAGGTAAAGGTGGAAGTGGTGGAGTATGTATTGGGGTTGCTTTTTTTCTTTCTGTTTCCTGCTTTTTTTGATCTAAATCAGGTCTTAATAACTCACCAAACAAATCTTTATTTGTTATCTTAAGAGAAATTTCTGGATAGTTGTATGTTTTCCCTTTAAATTCCTGTGGAGAATAATCTTTATTAACTCCTTTTTGAACCGTCGTTTTATTTACACTTTTCAAAGTTATGTTACCATTATACTGGATAATAATAAAAACTATTATCCACAACCCAATAAGATATAAAAGTAACTTTTTTTTACTATCCATCAATTTGTTTCCTTCAAATAGGTATTAATAAATAAATTTACCGTAATAACTGGTATTTTTTTATTAATTTTTATACCTGAAATTTCAAAAAAATGTGAACCCCTTTCGAGAGAGTAGATAAATCTTCTGATATTTTCATATGGGCCTTCTAAAGTAATATTTAAAATGACCTTTTGTAATCTTACATCTTTCTTTTCTTCAAAGGTATAACTGATATTCATTAAATCAACCTTTGCCAGATATGATTGTTCGAAGAGATAAGAAATCAACTTTGGGAAATTATTAGTACTTCTCAGCTTCTTTTCAAATTCCCCCACTTCTTCTTTCATCTTATATATATACTCATATCCAGTAATCCCCTCATGTTTTACCCTGTTTCTCAATTCAGTGTATTCACTTACTAATTTATTAAGCTGATTCTGTTTTGATGGAAGTATAATGCTCCAGATAAGAACATTTAGTATAAAAAGGATAACTACTATTGCACCTTTTTTTTTCAAATCAACTCCCCTTTTATTTCAAAGTTCCCGATTGTAACCCTTTTATCCATTCCCCTAACCATCGTCTGCTTCACCAATGTTACTTTTCTAAATATTTCAACCCTTTGAAGCTCACTCAAATAAGAAACAACAGCTTCTGGATTAAGAGTTTCTCCATTTATAATAAAAGTTTTTCTGGATATATCGAAATCAAGGCTTACAAGTTTTATATTTTTTGGCGTTTTTTCTTCTAAAATGTTAAAAAAAACGGTTTGTGTCAACCTATCCTGCCTTAGTTCATTATAAAATCTAATTTTATTTTTTAAAATTACTTCCTCCCCACTTGTTATAATTCTTTTTCTCTCTTCCTTTGCCTTTTCAAGTTTTATATTCAACTCTCCTAATTCCTGCTTAACTCTATTTATTTCTCTGTCCACATGATAAAACTTAATAAAGCCATAAAAAGTCAAAATTATAAGAATAAACACCAGTATCCAATATGCTTTGGAAAAGAATTTTTTTTGTATTTCTTTACTTCTATTGTAGTTTGAAAAATTTATTCTGTATTTCAACTAAAAGCTCCAACTGCTATAACATATCTGCTTAATATATTATATTGAACATTTTCCTGTATCTTTAATTCTGAAAGAGAAATAGATAAACTTTTTTCGGGTAGAAAATTTTTTATATCTTCCCTCACCAACTCATCAAAATATAATAACTTTTCAGGAGCTTTTATACCCTCAGTTTTATTTATTGTTGATAAAAAACTGAAAAACTCCGCTTCCAATCTTTCTAATGGCAGCATTTGATCTAATTCACGAATATATCTGGGAATACCATCCACATAAACCATCATGGAATAACCCTTATCTTTTAGCCATAATATAACACAATCTTCAGTTAAATAAGGTTCAAGAACATTTAGTATGGCTATTGATGGTGGCATAATAACTGGAGCAACAAAACCACTTTCTTTAAGACATTTTTCTAAATCCATAATAAGCGTTTTGAAAGATACCGCGATTAAAAGAGTTGTTTGTTCTTTCAACCTTGAAATAACATCTATTCTCATTTCTATTTGTTCTTTTGGGATAGGAATAATTTTACCTATCTTCCACATAACAAAATCGTATAGCTCATTCCTGTTTTTAGGGACATCTTCCACATCGAGAGTATAATACCAGGTTACTCCGTAGGGAAGTATAATATTAATTTCTTTTTTTTTATCTTTTTGCTTTTTATCAAACGAATTAAGGAGTTGAGTTAAATTTTCACAATCCATTAACAATTCAGCACCTTTTCTTTGAAAAAGCGTTCTTCCTTCATGTTCATATTTTTCAAAACCTGACAAAGTTATAATACCCTGTTTCTTTTCCACATTAACATATGAAAAACCAGCTCTTTCTAATATTAAGAATTTATTCATCATACCTCTGCAAAGGTTACTCTATTGATCTCTTTAATTGTCGTTACTCCTTCAAGGACCTTTTTTTCTGCAACTTCCCTTAAAAATACAGTCCCCAGTTCTTTTGCCTTTTTTTTCAAAACATGTATCGGTGCTTTATCAATAATTAGTTCTTTCATGTCATCATTTAAATTTAAGACTTCACCTATTGCAATCCTTCCTTTATAACCAGTCCCAGAACATTCACTACATCCACTACCTTCATAAAATTCAAAATCCCTGTATTTTTCACCATTAAAACCCATCACTGTTAAAAAATCTTCGCTGTATTTTACCTTTTTTTTACAATTGCTACAAATCACTCTTATCAGCCTTTGTGCCATTACACAGTTTAGAGATGAAACAAAGTTATAAGGGCTTATACCCATATTTAAAAATCTTGCAATAACATCAAATATATTGTTTGCATGAACCGTCGTTAATACAAGGTGACCTGTTAATGCAGATTGAATAGCAATTTGAGCTGTCTCAGGATCTCTTATTTCCCCAACCATAATTTTGTCTGGGTCATGCCTTAATATGGAGCGAAGCCCCCTTGCAAATGTCAGGCCCTTTTTCTCATTTACAGGTATCTGCACAACACCCTTTAACTGATATTCAACTGGGTCTTCAATAGTAACTATTTTATCCTCTCCATTATTAATCTCTGAAATAGCAGCATACAAAGTTGTTGTTTTACCTGAACCTGTAGGACCAGTAACAAGTATCATCCCATAAGGTTCTCTAATTTTTTTCTTCATTACACTTATAACATTCTCATCAAACCCCAATGATTCTAAGCTAAGATTTTTTAAATCAATAATTATGCTCTCTTTATCAAGAATTCTTATTACAGCATCTTCCCCAAAAATTGTAGGCAAAATAGACACACGAAAATCTATAGATCTACCTTTTATTCTCAGTTTAAACCTCCCATCTTGGGGGACTCTTTGTTCAGCAATATCAAGCTCTGACATTACTTTTATTCTTGAAATTATATGATTCTGGTATTTTAAATCAATTGGACCTAAAGCTTTTTGAAGTATACCATCGATCCTAAATCTTATATATACACCCTCTTGAGAAGATTCAATATGTATATCACTTGCCCTTTTTTGAAGGGCGTCATAAATAGCTGTATCAACGAGCTTAACAATTGGACTTGTTTCTTCATCTGATAATTTCTCGAGAGATAATACCTCTTCTCCTTCTTCAGTTTCTTTTACAAGAAGCACCCTTATATCTTCTGTAACTTCTTCTAAAACACGAGAGGTACTTTCTATTTTTTTCAATATCTTTTCAATTTTTGAGGGAGGGGCACAAACAACCTCTATTTCCTTTCCCGTAAGAAGATATAGTTCATCTTTAGCAAATAAGTTAGTTGGATCGACAAAGGCAAAAAATAACTTTTCGTTTTTTTCCTCTAAAAAAATACACTTATTTCTTTGCATAACCTCAATTGTTATATTTTCTGGCATCTTTTCAGGAATTACAAAATCACTAAGGTTCATATATTTCAATTTCAGCTGTTCTGAGAGAGTCTGATAAAAATCTTCTTCCGTCACGTAGCCTTTCTTAATTAAAATATTACCAATCCTCTCTCTTGAGTTTAAAGCTTCAGCTAAAGCAATTTTTAAGTGTTCCTCAGAAACCAGCTTTTTCTCTAATAAAAGCTCACCAATATACTTTCTCATCCTGCTACTGTTCCTGCTAAATTAAATATTGGTAGATACATTGCTACTACTATTATAGCAACAATAATTCCCATGACAATCATTAATGCTGGCTCAATTATATTGGAAATCATTGTTAGGGAATCAATTACCAGATTATCATAATACTCTGCTACCTCATCAAGCATCTCCCACAATGCACCTGTTCCTTCACCCGCCTTTATAAGCCTCAAACTTATTGGAGGGAATAAACCCGTTTGTTCTAAAGAGGAAGACAGAGAATTTCCCTCCTCTACCATTCTTATGACCTTTTTCAACTCCTCTCCAAAAAATTCATTTGTAGACACACTTACTGCTGTTTTCAAAGCTACAACAACAGGTATGCCACCCTTCAAAATAGCAGAAAGGGTTCTTGCAAAATTGGATATCAAATAATTTTTATAAATCTCTGAAATAATAGGAATTCTAAGTTTTATTCTGTCAATATTTTTCTTTCCTTTATATGTTTTTACATAGCTTCTAAATGCAAAAAAACCTGCAATACTACCTATTATCAAAAAAATAATTATCTTTTTAAAAAAATCTGTTAGAAAAAGTAGAACTCTTGTAATAAAGGGTAACTGAACATTTGAATCGAGGTAAATCTTACTAAAATTGGGTATAACATATGTAAACATAAAAATAACAGCAATCACAATAACGCATAAGATAATTATGGGATAAACAGAAGAGTTAACCATCTTTCTTCTTAATTCTTCAACTTTTTTCATATAAATTTGATAATCTTTTAGTCTTTCAGCTAAATTACCTCCCCTTTCTCCAGCCTTAATGTTAGCAATATAAAGCATGGGAAATACATCTGGGAATTTTTCGAGGGCTTCTGAAAGTGATAATCCCTGTTCTACATCGGTTTTAATTTGATATAATATCTTTGGGAAACCCTTTTTTAATGTCATTTTCTCAAGAATAATCTCAAGTGCCTTTACCACTGGTTGCCCAGATTTGATAAGAACATATAGTTCCTGATTAAATGTTAAAAATTCTCTTAAATTTAATTTTTTCCTCCTTGTAGATGCTGTGTAAACTTCTTCAACAGAAAGAAGTAGATACCCATCTCTTTCTGCTAGCAATTTTATTTCTTCTACTGATTCTGCAAAGTATTTGACAAAGTTAACTTTTCCAGATCTATCTACTACTTTGCAACTAAAATATGGCATATATTTTCTTTCTTT
>CALINM010000121.1 GCA_938045315.1 uncultured bacterium
AATTCAACAAAAAGACAAAATATATTTTTATAATCTTATTCTTCTGTCTTTTTTCTTGTAACAGTAACACTTTAACAAAAAAATCTACAGAACTTACAGTAATAAATGTATATGATGGAGACACAATAGAATTATCCAGCGGTGAAAAACTAAGATATCTCGGCATTGATACCCCCGAACTACATCTAAATAAGGATAATAATTGGGTAGAAGTAAATGAACCATTTGCAAAAGAGGCATTTGAATTCAACAAACATCTTGTCCTAGACAAATCTATTAAAATTGTTTTTGACAAAGTAAAGAAAGATAAATATGGAAGACTTCTTGGTTATGTGTTTGTTGATAATATTTTTATAAATGAAGAGATACTTAAAGAGGGGTTAGCATTCCCTTATATAATACAGACAACCGGGACTTATAACGATAGATTAATCAAAGCCTTCAATGAAGCATATACAAAAGGGAAAAATTTGTATTCAAAAAAAATAGCAATCAAAAATATTGATGATTATACTGGGAAAACTGGATGGTATGACGGTTATGTTAGAAACATTGTCTGGGGAGAAAAAAAAATTCAAATTTTAACAGATCATTTAATAATCGAAACCCCTAAAAGACCAATTAAAAAAATGAATATATCAATTGGCGATAGAATATTTGCATATGGTGAATTGGGAAGAAAAAAAGAAAGATATATACTTAAAATAAAAAAGCAATCTCATTTATTTGTTGAAAAAAAATGACAGATACTACTTCCCAGTATGACCAAATCCACCATCACTCCTTTTAGTTTCTCTTAAACCTTCCACTTCCAATAAATTTACCCTGTATATTTTAGATAAAACTAACTGTGCTATTCTATCTCCCCGATTTATAAGAAAATCTTCCTGTCCCAAATTTATTAAAATAACCTTTATTTCTCCCCTATAATCTTCATCAATAGTCCCCGGGCTATTTAATATTGTAATACCATGTTTTAAAGCAAGCCCACTCCTTGGCCTTATTTGTGCTTCAAATCCTTCAGGTAATTCTATGGCAATACCTGTTGGTATGATAGTTCTCTCTAAAGGTTTAATAAGCACTGGTTCATCTATTGCAGCATATAAATCCATACCACTTGAACCTTCTGTTTGATAAGTAGGTAATGGCAAATCAAAACTATGAAGTCTTTTAATTAAAAGTTTGCAGCTATTCATTTATTGGTTCTACACAAGCGATGCCTGCTTTTGATAAATCAAGATATTTATTTGCCACATCAATTACATCTGATTTTCTAAGTAAATATATTTTTTCCAGCTCAGCTTCTATAGGAATATATCTATTGAAATAAAGTTCTGAACGGGCATTGTAAGAAAATTTTGCATCGCTACTATCAAGACTTAATAAAGTATAACCTTTTATCTGTTCCTTCGCATTTTTTACGTCCTCATCATTTATATTCCCATCTTTCAAAAACTGTAAAATATTTTCTATTTTATCCATGCAAAGACCTTTTTTATCCGGTGTTGTAGCAAAATATATATATAGAAAACCTGTATCCTGGTATAAATGTATAGAAGAATATGTGGAATATACATAAGCTGAAATCTCTCTTAACTCCTGAAATAATATTGAGCTCATTCCTACACCGAGAATATAGTTTAAAAGTTTTAAAGGATATTTATCATCATCATAAATTGAAATTGCTGGAAAACCAATTGCTACATGAACTTGATTTAAATGTTCTTTTTCAACATTTATTTTAGCTGGTATTACATCCGACTCCCTTCTAGGGAAATTTATAATTTTAGACTCTCTTATGCTAAATAATTCTTCTGCTTTATTTCGGAACTTTTCCCATTCAAAATTACCTGCACAGGCTATTACTATTCTTTCGTTTAAATAAAACTCATCCACAAATCTTCTTATGTCATTACTATCTAATTCACGCACTGTTTCTTCACTTCCCAAAATAAAACTACCCAAACCCTTTTTGCCATATAAAGCTTCTAAAAGTAAATCATGAACAAGTTCATCAGGCGAATCATTTACCATATGTATTTCTTGTATAATTACTTCTTTTTCCTTCTCCAATTCAACTTTTGGGTAGATTGAATTTAGAAACATATCTGATAAAATTTCGAGAGCAAAATCCATCTTATCTGAAACAACTTTTGCATAATAACAGGTATATTCCTTATTGGTATAAGCGTTTAAAATTCCACCCACATTATCTATCGCTTTTGAGATATCTAAGGAAGTTCTTTTTTCTGTTCCCTTGAAAAGCATATGTTCAGTAAAATGAGCAATACCTGATTCGTTGGGCTTTTCATCCCTACTGCCTGTAAATACAAAAATACCTACTGTACATGAATTAAATCCAGGAACTTCTTCACCAATTAATCTAATAGCATTGGGGAGTATTGCTTTATGATAACCCTTATGTTTCAGACCCACCTATGGCCTCTTTACGACTCAACTTAATTCTTCCTGACTGGTCTATATCGATAACTTTAACAAGTATTTCATCCCCCTCTTTTAATACATCTGAAACGTTCTTGATCCTCTTTGTATCTATTTGGGAAATGTGGAGCAATCCTTCCACACCCGTCGAAAGCTGAACAAAGGCACCAAAATCTACTATTTTTGTCACCTTCCCCAAATAAATACCACCTACTTCAGGCTCAAAGGTTATCTTTTTAATCAATTCAATAGCTTTATTAGCATTTTCTGCATTTGAAGAAAAAACATTAATCTTTCCATCATCGCTAACATCAATGCTAACACCTGTTTGATCTATTATACTCTTTATGTTTTTCCCACCAGGACCTATTAAATCCCTTATTCTATCGGGTTTAATTTGCAAAGTATAAACTCTGGGAGCATAAATGGAAATTTCTTTTGGTTTGTTTATTGTAGCATTCATTTTATTAAGAATATACAATCTTCCTTTCCTTGCCTGTTCTAATGCTTTTTCTAAAATATCTCTGGTTAATCCTGATATCTTAATATCCATTTGGACTGCAACTATACCATTTTCTGTGCCACATACCTTGAAATCCATATCGCCTATATGATCTTCATCCCCCAAAATATCACTTAAAATTACATATTTATCACCCTCTTTTATGAGTCCCATTGCTATTCCAGCAACATGCTCTTTTATAGGAACACCCGCATCCATAAGAGATAACGAACTACCACAAACAGTTGCCATTGAAGATGATCCATTTGACTCAAGAATGTCTGATACCACCCTAACCGTGTAGGGAAATTCTTTTTCATCTGGCATTACCTGAGATATAGCTTTCTCAGCAAGTGCACCATGACCAATTTCTCTCCTGCCCGGTGATCTAAGAGGTTTTACTTCACCTGTACAAAAGGGAGGAAAATTATAATGTAACATAAAAGACTTAAAAGATTCGCCAAAAAGGGCATCTATCCTTTGTTCATCTTCAGAGGTTCCAAGAGTAGTAACAACTAAAGCCTGTGTTTCACCCCTTGTAAATACTGCTGAACCATGTGTTCTTGGTAAAACACCTATCTCACATTTAATATCTCGGATTTCTTCAGGAGTTCTTCC
>CALINM010000122.1 GCA_938045315.1 uncultured bacterium
ATATACTTTTTAGAGATATTAGAACTGATGGGTTCAAGGAAGATTACTATAGATTAGCAAGTGAAATGGGTGTCAGATTTATTAGATTTGAACCCGAGAGTAATTTAAATCCAGAAGTGGAAGAAATAATTAATGGAAATAAAAAAGAAATAGTTGTAAGGGTCTTTGATCAGGTATTACAAAAAAAATTAGAATTGAGAGCAGATATTTTGGCTCTTGCTGCAGCTATCATTCCCAATGATGATGTTTTTGATGTTGCTGGCTTTTTTAAGGTCTCTACAAGTATAGATGGTTTTTTTAAGGAAGCTCATGTAAAATTGAGACCAGTAGATTTTGGGACGGATGGTGTTTACCTTTGTGGTCTGGCACATTATCCAAAGTTTATTAGTGAATCTATAGGTCAGGCCCTAGCATCGACAAGTAGAGCTGTTACGCTTCTTTCTAATGATACAATTTTTGCTTCCGGTTCTATATGTGATGTGGAAGAAAAAAAGTGTATTGGGTGTGGTGCGTGTGAAGAAGTATGTGCCTATATGGCGATTGATTTATATAAAACTAGTAAGGGTATGAAAGCCAAAGTAAATCCAGTTCTTTGCAAAGGTGATGGACTTTGTAATGCTGTGTGTCCAACGGGTGCAATACAGTTAAAACACTTTACAGACGATCAATTATCAAGTGAAATAGATAGCGTCTTTGAAAAAAAAGAATCTGAGAACATTAGAAAGGTTGGATAATATGTATATAGTTTATGAGGTTAAGTGATAAATAAGAATAAGATTAAAGAGTGGAGGTTTACATGAACATTAATTTTAAACCAAACATTGTTGGTTTTGTGTGTTACTGGTGAGGGTACGGAGCTGCAGATTTAGCTGGAGTTTCCAGACTACAATATACAAGTGAAATTAGATTAATCAGGGTAATGTGTACTGGAAGGATTGATATGTCCTTCATAGCCCGTTCTTTTTATAATGGCGCGGATGGTGTTTTTATCGCTGGTTGCAGGTTAAATGAATGTAGTTATATAACTCATGGAAACTATTATGCTCTAAACATGACATTACTTTTTAAAAAGATTATGGAATATTTAGGAATAAGCCCAGAAAGAGTTCATATAGAGTTTATGACTTCCAGTGATGCGCAACATTTTGTTGAAACAGTTAATGATTTTACAGATAAAATAAGACTATTGGGTCCGTTGGGAGAAAGAGAAGGAATATCTGATGAAGAGATTAAAGCAAAGCTCTCAAAATTAATAAATCTTATCCCATATATTAAAATTGTAGAGAGGGATAGATTTAAATTAAAGATTAATAATCCTGAGGAATGGGATAAAATTTTTACTATAGAACATGTAAGGGAACTATTTGATACCATCCCCTCATACTGGATTGATCCAGAAAAATGTGCTGCTTGTACTATATGCGCCCAAAGATGTCCAGTAGATGCCATAGAGGGTGGTAGAAATAAAATTCATGTAATAGATCAGGACAAGTGTATAAAATGTGGCACATGCCTTTTAGTTTGTCCCACAAAGTTTAGTGCTGTAAAAAAACTTGTTGGCGAGCCAGTCCCTCCCCCCTTAGCAGAAGAAAAAAGGATTAAGGTTAGATAAAAAAATTATTTTTGTTGACAGTGGTATCTAAGAGGTCTATACTGAAAACGTATCATGCGGGTAACCGCGAAGTAAAAGGAGGAATTGCAGTATGGCAGTAGGAAAAGTTAAGTGGTTTAATGAGAAAAAAGGCTTCGGCTTTATTTCTCAGGAGAATGGTCCAGATGTGTTTGTTCATTATTCAGCCATTCAAACTGACGGTTTCAAAACCCTTAAAGAGGGCGACAGTGTTTCTTTTGAAATTACTGATGGTCCCAAGGGTCCACAAGCCACCAATGTTAAAAAAAGCTAAGCTTTTTTAACTGGACTTCAGAACCCTGTCCATTAAGGTGGACAGGGTTTTTTTATTTGTAGTTTATGGATAATTTACATGTTTTTACCGTATCAGAAATAAACAGTATTATAAAAAATATTCTGGAAGAAGCCTTCCCTGAAATATGGGTTGAAGGTGAAATTTCAAATTTCAAAAATTATAATAATCACCTTTTTTTTACTCTAAAAGACGAAGAGAGTCAAATAAAAGCTGTTTTATTTAGAAGTTATACAAATTCTCTCAAATTTATGCCTAAAGATGGCATGAAAGTATTAGTAAGGGGTAAATTAACTCTTTATGAGGCAAGGGGTGAATATCAGCTTGTTGCAAATTATATGGAGCCTCTGGGAATTGGAATTTTAAAAATAAGATTTGAAGAATTGAAAAAAAAATTAGAAGAAAAAGGGTATTTTGATGAGGCCAGGAAAAAACCTATACCACTTTTCCCTCATAAAATTGGTATTATAACGTCAACAAAGGGAGCAGTGATTAAAGATATGTTGAATATCTTGAAAAGAAGATTTTTTGGACTACATATTATCATCTTCCCAGTGAAGGTTCAGGGAGAAGGGGCAAAGGAAGAGATATCTGATGCTATAAATTTTGCGAATAAACATTTTAAAGATTTTCTTGATGTAATAATTTTAGCAAGAGGTGGTGGGAGTTTTGAAGATTTGTTTGCCTTTAATGAAGAAATTGTTGCTGATGCAATTTATTGTTCCCATATACCTATAATATCTGCAATAGGCCATGAGACGGATTTTACAATATCTGATTTTGTAGCAGACTTAAGAGCACCTACACCATCAGCAGCAGCTGAATTGGTAGTAAATAGTAAGGATGTATTGGAGGATAGAATTTATAATCTTTTTTTAAGATGTAAAAGTAGCCTTTCTAAGAGAATACTGGAAATTAAGAAAAAAATTGATTATGAAAAAAGGAGCTTAAAATCATTTCTCCAGTCGATTAAAAGTAGTTCTGAGAAAATTTTATATTATGAAAGCAGAATTTCAAGGGCAGTTTTTGTAAAATTAAATAATGGGAAGCAAAAGATAGGAAACCTTTATAAGTTTTTTTGTCAGCTTTCTCCTCAGAAAAAATTGAAATTAAAAAGAGAAAAATTAATGAGATTAAAAAGTATTCTCATTAATTCCATAAAAAAAATAATTCAATTAAAGAAAATGCCTGTTTATAATTTTTCAGCCTCCCTTGATTCATTAAGCCCATTAAAAGTAATATCCAGGGGATACAGTATAACGAGAGAGGTTAAGACAGAGAGAATTATTAAAAATCCCGATGCTATTAATGTGGGGGATGAGATTTTGACTATTGTTCAATATGGTGAAATTATCAGTGTGGTAAAAAACAAAACAAAAAAAATTTCTAAAAAAAAATTCTAACCCCTTGACAATAGAAAAATTAATGTTTAATTTATTAGCACTTAAAGCACGAAAGTGCTAATAAAATCTAAAAAAGGAGTGAGGTGCTATGAAAGTAAGACCACTGTATGACAAAGTGTTAGTAAAAAGGGTACAGGAAGAAGAAAAAACGAAAGGAGGGATTATAATCCCTGATACTGCGAAAGAAAAACCACAGGAGGGTGAGGTAATTGCTGTGGGACATGGAAGGATCCTTGAAAATGGTCAAAAAGTTCCCCTAGAGGTTAAGGAGGGAGACAGGGTAATTTTTGGAAAGTATGCAGGTACAGAAATAAAAATTGATGGTGAAGAATACTTAATAATGAGAGAAGAAGATATTTTAGGCATAATTACAAAAAAATAATAAAAAAAGGAGGAATGATAAATGGCTGCAAAAATGTTAAAGTTTGGTTATGAAGCACGTGAAGCAATGATAAGAGGAATAAATATACTTGCTGATGCAGTAAAAGTAACTCTTGGTCCTCAGGGACGTAATGTGGTGATTGATAAATCTTTTGGCGCTCCAACAATCACAAAAGATGGAGTAACAGTTGCAAAAGAAATCGAACTTTCTGATAAGTTTGAAAACATGGGTGCTCAGCTCGTTAGAGAAGTTGCAAGCAAAACATCTGATGTAGCTGGTGATGGTACTACAACCGCTACAATACTTGCTCAGGCAATTGTTCGTGAAGGTGCAAAGTTAGTTGCTGCAGGTCATAATCCAATGGAACTTAAAAAAGGTATTGAAAAGGCAGTAGAAGTTTGCGTAGAAGAATTAAAAAAGATGAGCAAACCCACAAAAGATCCAAAGGAAATAGCTCAGGTGGGTACTATATCAGCGAATAATGACCCTGAGATTGGTAAAATTATAGCTGATGCGATGGAAAAAGTTGGGAAAGAGGGGGTAATTACTGTAGAAGAGGCTAAAGGGATGGAAACTACTATGGAAGTTGTCGAGGGTATGCAGTTTGATCGTGGTTATTTATCACCTTATTTTGTAACTGATGCAGATAGAATGGAATGTGTTCTTGAAGATGCATATATTTTGATTCATGATAAAAAGATTAGCTCAATGAAAGACTTACTCCCCATTCTCGAACAAATAGCAAAGTCAGGCAAACCCTTTTTAGTAATTGCTGAAGAAGTGGAAGGTGAAGCGTTAGCAACTCTTGTGGTCAATAAATTAAGAGGAACACTTCAGTGTGTAGCAGTTAAGGCGCCAGGCTTTGGTGACAGAAGAAAGGCTATGTTAGAAGATATTGCCATTCTTACCGGTGGAAGAGTCCTTTCCGAAGAGATGGGATTTAAGCTTGAAAATGCAACTTTAAAAGATCTTGGTAGGGCAAAGAAGATAGTAGTAGATAAGGATAATACTACAATTATTGATGGAGCAGGAAAGAAAGAAGATATAGAGGCAAGGGTAAAGCAGATCCGAAATCAAATCCAGGAGACTACATCAGATTATGATAAAGAAAAGCTTCAAGAAAGGCTTGCAAAATTAGTGGGTGGTGTAGCAGTGATTAGAGTTGGTGCTGCGACAGAGACTGAAATGAAAGAAAAGAAAGCTCGTGTTGAAGATGCATTGCATGCAACAAGAGCAGCAGTAGAGGAAGGGATTGTGCCTGGAGGTGGAGTAGCATTGATAAGAACCTTAGATGCCCTTGAAAAATTAAAATTGGAAGGTGAGCAGCAGTTTGGTGTGGAGATAATCAAAAAAGCAATTCTTGAGCCGGCAAAACAGATTGCTCAAAATGCTGGTATTGATGGTTCAATTGTTGTAGAAAAAATTAAAGCGGGACAGGGGGCTTTTGGTTTTAATGCTGCAACAGAAGAGTTTGAGGATTTAATGAAAGCTGGAATTATTGATCCTACAAAAGTAACGCGTTCAGCACTACAAAATGCAGCATCAGTCGCTAGTTTACTCATTACTACAGAGTGTATGATTACAGAAAAGCCTGAGGATAAGAAAGCAACGCCTGGCATGCCGCCAATGCCTGAATACTAAAAAAAGGGGAGCTTAATAGCTCCCTTTTTTTTTGCACACCTGAACCCCAAACAGTTACGTGTATAATTAGCATCAAAAATAAGACTATAAGAAGCCCTGGCAGTATATTTGTTCCCGTTATATCCCCAGCCTCCACCTTTAGCCAATTTTTTTAAAGAATTGGTGTTTTTATCTATGTAAGTATCATTGACCCATTCCCATACATTCCCAGCTCAATCATATACTCCATAATAACTTTTTGACATATCTTAAGTTCCCACAGGTACAGTTTTCTATTCACGTAAGATTCACATTTTTTGATAAAGATTTGTGAAACTTTCAAAATATTCGTTTCCCCGGGGATAAATATTACCATAAGGACCTCTTGCAGCTTTTTCCCATTCTATTGCTGTTCGAAATCTTTTACCTTTCCACTCGCAATAAGCCTTTGCATCATGCCATGTTACATTAACAACAGGGTGATTAGCTAATTCTTCTGGATAAGTTCCATTTTTGCCATACTGTATAATCGGTATTAATAGTATTTTCAGGTGGCTTTATTCTAGTTGCGTCAATGAATTGCTTATACTGGCTATTCATTACTTCATATTTGTCTTTATAAAAAGAGTTAACATAGACTGCTCTTTGGGGAGCTTCTATTGGTTCTTATGAAAAGCTTCCAATTATAGCAGGTCCCGCAGGAATAAAGATCATTTCTTCAAATTCAAGCAAAAAATATTGAGTGGGCGATACTGGATTCGAACCAGTGACTTCTACCGTGTGAAGGTAGCACTCTCCCTCTGAGTTAATCGCCCGAAACTACTTTAATTGTAATTACAAGCTTTGGTTATGTCAATCATTTTAGAGTCTGTGAAGAAAACTTAAATTGATTGACAAGTAGGTGATTTACAAGTAAGATTAAAAATTAAATCTTTAATTAAAGGAGGTGATAAACAATGAAAAGGTTAGCGGGCATAGTAACAGTAGTTTTCGCATTAGTAATTATTACAAGTGGCGTTTATGCAGCTGCTAAGGATACTTATGAATTCAAGGGCGGTACATTTGGAAAGGTAACATTTAATCACAAAGCCCATCAGGATATGGGAATAAGCTGTCAGAAGTGCCATCACAAAGATGAAGCGGGTAAGGAGCAAGTTTGCAGCACCTGCCATACAAAGGATTCAAAAGTAAAAGCAAAAGAGGCCTTTCACAACAGCTGCAAGAAGTGTCATGAAGAAGGCAAGAAGGGACCAACCAAATGTGGAGATTGTCATAAGAAAAAATAAATTTTGTTGCTTGGGGTTGGGGGAGGGTGAAGTAACCCTCCCATATGATTAAATTTTAAGGAGAATTAATGGTTTCTAATAAAAAGTTTGATATATGGGAATTTCTGGCATCTATTAAATTAGCAGTTTTTTTACTGATAATTTTAGCTATAACATCAATAGTAGGTACAATTATTCCTCAAAACGCCAGTTATGAAGAATATCTCAATAATTATGGATACATGTTAACACAAATAATAGATTTGTTAGAACTTTATGATATGTATCATTCCTGGTGGTTTATATTTCTTCTTGCAGTTTTTACCCTTAATCTAATAGTATGTTCCACAAAAAGGTTAAAACCACTTCTAAAACAAATTAAAAATCCAAAGAGAATTTTAGATAATGAGTTAGAAAAATCACTTGGTTTAATTGATGTAATTAAAAAAAGAGGCAACTTAGATTTATGGTCAGAGGCGTTAAAAAAACTTTTATATCCAAAATTTGGTTCGCCCTACGAAGAAATATCTCAAGATGTTTATCTTTATTATGAT
>CALINM010000123.1 GCA_938045315.1 uncultured bacterium
TTATTTAGAAAAGGACATTCTTTTTGAATATTACTTGCATAATATAATATCTGGTGCAAAAAGGGTTGCCCTTTTTTATGTGGAAAATGATAAAAGTGAAAGAAGCAGATTTATTGAAAAGATTATCTGGGAAAAGCAAAAAAAATATAAGGATTTAAATCGAAAATATGTAAATACAGTTAGCTATTCAATTAAACTTTCACCTTACAAGCCTAAAGAAGTGGAAAAAACAGCATTGGTAAAAGGTCGGCTTTTGGATCTAACTTATTCAGCGAGCACCATTGATACTTATTACAATTGCCCTCTTAAATTTTACTATCAATATGTTTTGCTTCCTTTAGAAAGAGATGAAATGGTTGAAGAGTTGAGCTTTAAAGATGTGGGAGTAATTATTCATGATATCTTAAAGGAGTATTATGCCAATAAAGCTGTTAATTATGATGAAAAAAGATTTATAGAAGTAGTTAATAAATGTTTTGAAAAATATTTTGGCGGTAGCCAAAAGGGGAAAATATTAATTTTGAAACATCAGGTTCATGAGAAACTGAAGAAATTTATAAGTGGGTATCAAAGTATTGTTAGTGCACAAAGTATTGAAATACTGGATTTAGAAAAAGAATTTTCTCCCGTTGAAATAGATATAGAAGATGTTGGCATTATTAAAATCATAGGTAGAGTAGATAGGATAGAGAAAAGGGATGATTATGTTTATGTTGTGGATTATAAAAAGGCTTCAAATGAGGATAAATATAAAGTTAAATGGGACAAGTTTGATATTAGTAAAAGAGAAGAGTGGGTAAAAAGTTTTAAAAGCATTCAACTTTTTTTCTACATTTTCTTGTTACAAAAAAATAAATATCCCTTCAGTCCATACAATGCAAGCTATTTTTTATTGGAAAAAAAAGATTTAGAAAAAATTGAGATTAAACTTTTTAAAAATGATGAGGAGCGTGAAGAAAATTTTGAATTTATAAATATTATAATTACCAGATTAATAAAGGAAATAATTAATGACCCTATCTTCAGACCTACTGAAGACTTAGAAAGTTGCAATAGTTGTCTTTACAAAGATGTATGCTGGCAATAAATTATAAAAAAATATAATAAATATTTATTGACAAGACCCCTAATTATGTTGTATCTTTCATAGTCTTAAATTAGTTAGCTAAAAATGGTTATTAATTAGAATTTTTAGCTTGACAGAGGATAGTTACTTAAATATACTTTTTAAGCTAACGTTTTGTTAGCAGGTAGGTATTTTGATTTTTTTGAGAGGTGAATATGCCAACAATAAACCAATTGGTGAGAAAAGGCAGAGAAAAGGTTAAAAAGAAATCCAAGTCTCCTGCATTGACGCTGTGTCCCCAGCGAAGAGGAGTATGTGTTAGGGTTTATACGACAACCCCAAAGAAGCCAAATTCAGCACTCCGTAAAGTAGCGAGGGTCAGGATGACTAATGGTTATGAAGTAACATCTTATATACCTGGAGAGGGGCATAACCTTCAGGAACATTCCGTTGTTCTCGTTAGAGGTGGGAGGGTTAAAGACCTACCAGGTGTTAGATATCACATAGTGCGTGGTGCATTAGATGCAGGTGGTGTACAAAATCGTAAAAAGAGCCGTTCCAAATATGGAACGAAGAGACCAAAATCATAATATGTGGGGTTAAAAATGGCTAGAAGAAGAAGAGCACAGCAAAGGGAAATTTTACCAGATCCAGTTTACAACGATGTAGTGGTTGCAAAGTTTATTAATTGCATGATGAGATCTGGTAAAAAGTCTGTTTCTCAGAAGATTTTTTATGAAGCCATGGAAATAATAAAAAATAAGACTAATATGGATGGTCTTCAGGTGTTCAAGCAGGCTATGGAAAATGTCAAACCCCAGATAGAAGTTAGGCCAAGAAGGGTTGGTGGAGCTACCTACCAGGTTCCAATGGAAGTAAGACCAGAAAGGAAAATTTCACTTGCTATAAGATGGATTTTAAATGCTGCAAGAAGCAGGAATGAGAGGATGATGGTTAATAAGTTGGCAAGCGAGCTTCTTGATGCATATAACAATAAAGGTGGAGCTGTGAAGAAGAGGGAAGATGTTCACAAGATGGCCGAAGCAAATAAAGCATTTTCACATTTTCGCTGGTAATAAATTTTTAGGATTAGGAGTAGGACATTGGCAAGGACAATACCTTTAGAAAGATGTAGAAATATCGGGATAATGGCTCATATTGATGCAGGAAAAACTACAGTAACGGAGAGAATACTCTATTACACAGGTGTATCATATAAAATTGGTGAGGTCCACGAAGGAACTGCAACAATGGACTGGATGGAGCAGGAGCAAGAAAGGGGAATTACAATAACGGCGGCAACTACTACCTGCTTTTGGAAAAATCATAGAATAAATATTATTGATACTCCGGGACATGTGGATTTTACCATTGAGGTGGAACGATCGCTTAAAGTTCTCGATGGAGCAGTTGCAGTATTTGATGCTGTGGCAGGTGTTCAACCACAATCTGAAACGGTCTGGAGGCAGGCTGATAAATATAAAGTTCCAAGGATTGCATTTATAAATAAGATGGATAGAGTGGGTGCTGATTTCTTTAAATCGACTCAGTCAATATATGAGAGGCTTGGCACAATTCCTGTCCCTATTCAAATTCCCTTAGGTGCTGAAGATAAATTCATTGGTGTTATTGATCTAGTTGAAATGAAAGCTATTATATGGGATGAAGAAACATTGGGAGCTAAATTTCATGAGGAACAGATCCCTCAGGATATGCTGGATCTTGCAAGAGAATGGCGTGAGAAAATGATAGAAAGAGTATCTGATGTGGACGATTCAATTATGGAGAAATTTTTGGAAGGGCAAGAAATTACTATAGATGAGTTAAAATCAGCTATTAGAAAAGGAACACTGAGCCTGAAGATTGTTCCAGTTTTATGTGGATCAGCTTTTAAAAACAAGGGTGTACAGCCTCTTCTTGATGCAGTTGTTGATTATTTGCCTTCTCCGTTGGATATACCTCCTGTTCGGGGTAAAACACCAGATGGCAAAGAAGCTCAAAGGATTGTTAGCGATGATGAGCCTTTTTCAGCTTTAGCTTTCAAAATTATGACAGATCCATATGTTGGACAGTTAACTTATTTTAGGGTTTATTCAGGTCGTCTTGAATCAGGTAGTTATGTATATAATGCATCAAAAGATAAAAAAGAG
The DNA here is from genome assembly GCA_938045315.1 of uncultured bacterium. Classification (GTDB taxonomy): domain Bacteria; phylum CALINM01; class CALINM01; order CALINM01; family CALINM01; genus CALINM01. The sequence goes on from CALINM010000123.1 coordinate 3,217, forward strand.
CGTATCGGTAGATTACTTAAAATGCACGCGAATAAGAGAGAGGATATAAAAGAGGTTCTTGCAGGTGACATTGCTGCAGCTGTTGGTCTTAAGTTTACAACCACTGGTGATACTTTATGTGATGAAAATAATCCTATAATTCTTGAAGCTATGGAGTTCCCTGAGCCAGTTATCTCTATTGCTGTAGAACCCAAAACAAAGGCAGATCAGGAAAAGTTAGGTTCATCTCTTCAAAAACTTGCTGTGGAAGATCCATCATTCAGAGTAAAAACTGATGAAGAGACCGGGCAAACAATAATTTCCGGGATGGGGGAACTACACTTAGAGATTATTATAGATAGACTAATGAGAGAGTTTAAGGTAGAGGCCAATGTGGGCAAGCCTCAAGTTGCATACAAAGAAACGATTACAACCAAAGCACAAGCTGAAGGTAAATATATAAGACAGACCGGTGGCCGTGGTCAGTATGGTCATTGTTGGTTATCCGTAGAGCCTCTTGAGCCGGGAAGTGGTTTTATTTTTGAAAATAAGATTGTTGGTGGCGTTGTTCCAAAGGAATACATACCTGCAATAGAAAAGGGTGTTAGAGAGGCAATGGAATTAGGTGTTCTTGCGGGTTATCCTGTTATAGACATAAAAGTTACACTTTTTGATGGTTCTTATCACGAAGTAGATTCTTCTGAAATGGCTTTTAAAATCGCTGCTTCTATGGGTTTTAAAGAAGCATTTATGAAGGCAAAACCAATACTCCTTGAACCTATCATGAAAGTTGAAGTAGTAACGCCAGAAAATTTTATGGGGGATGTGATGGGTGATTTAAACTCAAGGAGGGGTAGAATTCAGGGTATGGAAATGCGTGGAAATGCACAGGTCATAACATGTTTTGTCCCCTTAGCAGAGATGTTTGGTTATGCCACGGATTTACGTTCCATGACCCAGGGTAGAGCAACATATACAATGCAGTTTTCACACTATGAACCAGTACCAGCAAATATAGCTGAGCAAATATTAAAATTAAGAGCAGGTAAGTAGGAGGCTTTATATGGCAAAGGCAAAGTTTGAGAGGAAGAAGCCGCATGTTAATGTGGGGACGATAGGGCATGTGGATCATGGTAAGACTACGTTGACTGCGGCGATAACGAGGGTGTTATCAACGAAGGGGTTAGCGCAGT
>CALINM010000124.1 GCA_938045315.1 uncultured bacterium
CTGCCTATAAACCAGCACAAGTAGATTATCTATACTTTGTTTCTAAAAATGATGGTACCCATGTTTTTTCTAAAACTTTGAAGGAACATAATAAAGCTGTTGCAAAATATCAAAAAAGAGCTAAAAAGGAGGAATCATGAGGAAAGAATCTCTAAGATTTTTCGAAAATTTAATATCATTACCAAGCCCTTCAGGTTTTGAGGATAATGCCTCAAAGCTTTTCAAAGATTATGTTGATGAATTTTGTGATGAAGTTTATGTAGATACCCTGGGGAATGTAATAGGGGTAATTCATGCGGAGCGTTCAACGGATGCAAATATAATGGTATCTGGACATATTGATGAAATTGGTTTAATGGTTAAATATATTGATGATAAGGGCTTTATATATTTCACTGCCATAGGTGGTGTTGATACGAGGCTTCTTATGGGGTTTAAAGTTGTGATTCATACCGAAAAGGGTAAAATAAAAGGGGTGATAGGACAAAAACCGATCCATCTTATGGAAGCAAAAGAAAGAGAAATTGTACCAAAGATAAAAGAACTATTCATTGATATTGGTGCTAAAAATAAAAAGGAAGCAGAAAAATATGTTTCTATTGGTGACCCTGTTACGGTAGATTATGGTTTTGAAAGATTACTTAACAATCGTTTTGTTGGTAGGGGCTTTGATGGCAGAATGGGTGCTTTTTGTGGAGCCGAACTTTTGAGACTTGTTTCTTATGAGAGAGATAAATTATCAATGAATCTATATTGTGTTGCCACAGTCCAGGAGGAAATAGGTTTAAGGGGGGCTACAGTTTCAGCCTATAATATTAAACCTAAGGTAGGTATTGCAGTTGATGTGGGATTTGCAACTGATTTCCCATCAGTAGAAGCAAAATTGGTAGGGGAGGCTAAATTAGAAGGTGGCCCCATAATATCTCGGGGACCAAATATAAATCCAAAACTTTTTGATATTATAGTAAATTCTGCAAGAAAGAATAAAATACCCTATCAAATAGAAGGGGCTCCGAGAGGAACTGGGACTGATGCTAATGTTATGCAACTAACTCGTGGAGGAGTAGCTACTGCTTTAATAAGCGTTCCCTTGAGGTATATGCATACTCCTGTAGAGTTACTTTCAGAAAAAGATCTTGATAACACAATAAATTTGTTAAAATATACAGTATTTGCTCTTAAACCAGATATGGATTTTAGGCCCTTTTAAGCAGGAGGAGTTGTGAAAAGTATTCTAAAGGATATTATAAATATAAAATTAGAAGATTTGAGATCTACATACGATTTTGAATACCCCATTTTTTATGAAATTGAAATTCCTAAGAAAAAAGAATTTGGTGATTATTCTACAAACGTGGCACTTATTTTATCTAAAATCTTAAAAAAGAATCCCCGTGAAATTGCTAATTTGATAGTAAGTGACTTGAAAAGTGATTTATTTTGTAAAATTGATATTGCAGGACCGGGTTTCATAAATTTTTTTCTTAATCATGTAACAATGAAAAAAATGTTGGAAGATCTATCTAGTGATTTTGATACCTTTCTTTCTCCTAAATCACCTAAAAGGAGAAGAATTTTTATTGAGTATGTTAGTGCAAATCCAACTGGTCCTTTGCATGTTGGACATGGTAGAGGAGCTTGTATAGGTTCTTCTCTTTCAAATATTTTGAGAGAGTTGGGGCATGAAGTGTATGAGGAGTTTTACGTAAATGATGCTGGTACACAAATAAAAAATTTAGGATTATCAATAATTCTAAAAGCAAAGGAATTGAAAGGAGAAAGAGTTGAATATACAAATGATTGTTATCGAGGCGAATATTTAACTGATATTGCTTCTGAATTTATAAAAAATGTTGATAATCTAGAATTGTCTGATGATTTAGTTAATAGGGCAAGTTTATTTGGCAAAAGGATAATATTGAACTGGATTGTGAGAGATTTAGAAGATTTTGGTGTAACCTTTGATAATTTCCAATCGGAACTTGAGCTTTATAAAAAAGGTTATGTTGATGAATGTATAAGGGAAATGCAAAAGAGAGGCATTGTTTATGAGAAAGATGGAGCAGTTTGGTTTAAAAGCACAGAGTTTTACGATGATAAAGATAGAGTTTTAGTTAAAGAGAATGGAGATAAAACATACTTTGCTTCTGATATAGCGTACCATAAATTGAAATTTGAAAAGGGCTATGATTTATACATAAATATATGGGGTGCTGATCATCATGGCTATGTGCCGCGGGTAAAATCTGCTATAAAAGCCCTTGGATATGATGAAAACAAACTTAATATTCTAATGGTTCAGATGGTAAGTTTATATAGAGATAAAAAACCAGTAACCATGTCTAAAAGGAGTGGTGACTTTGTTACACTAAGAGAAGTACTTGATGAAGTGGGCAAAGAACCGATGCGTTTCACATTTTTAACAAGGAAACATGACAGTCCCCTCGATTTCGATATCGATTTAGTTAAGCAGAAAACTAGTGATAATCCAGTTTTCTATGTCCAGTATATGTTTGCAAGGATAAATAGTGTTCTTAAGGTAGCCACAGAAAGGGGTATAAAAATACCTGATAAAATTCGATTAAATAAGCTATGCCTAGAAGAAGAGAAGGAGTTGATAAAACAGTTATTTGCTTTCCCAGATGTGCTTTTTGATGTTGAATATTTTTTGGAACCCCATCTTTTAGCTTATTATTTAATTAATTTAGCTCAAACCTTTCACAGTTATTATAATGCTCACAGATTTATTAATGAAAATGATTTAGAATTGACTAACTCAAGGATAAGTTTATTGATTTTGCTTCAAAAGGTAATAAAAAAAGGGTTATCTCTATTGGGAATAGATAGTCCAGAGAGAATGTGATGAAAAATTTGAGAAAGGATTTTGATTTTAAAAGTTTTTTCTTCTTCATAATAAGCGCAGGGAGTTTATTGCTGCTCTTTTACGTTCTTTACCATGAAATAAAAGCTTTAAAACAAAATATCTCTCAAGAAAAAACAAAAATTGATATAGAGCAAAAAGAGGCTAATCCTTTAATACAAAATACCTATACATCAGAGAAGGTAAAACAAAGTGTTAATATTCAAGAAAAGAAGGAAGAAAAAAGAATAATTATACAGGTAGGGGTTTTTAAAAATAAGAAAAATTTAGATAACATTGTTTCTATGCTGAAAAGAGAGAAGTATAATTACAAAGTTAAAGGCAATGATATATATAGAGTTTATGTTTTTGCGAAAAATGAAAGAGAAAAAGAAAAAA
>CALINM010000125.1 GCA_938045315.1 uncultured bacterium
TACCTATTTTAGGCAGGCTTTTTAGTAGTTATGAGGATAAAGTAGATCAATCGGATATTTTTATATCAATTACCCCCCATATTTCAAGGGGTATTGTTCAGCCACCTTTAAGTGCTACTAAGATATGGTCTGGTACAGAAGATAGAATGTCAGCGCGTCCTGCATTAAAATCTGTTACGGAACCATCAAAGGATAGAAAAGGTAAAATTTCTTCAGAAATAAAAAGAATTTTTGAAAATACAAAGGATCAGGATGAGGGCTCTAATAGAGAAATTAAAGGGGTTAAAGATATAAAAGAAGAAATAATAGGCGTTAAATCAGGAGATCTTTTTATAGATGAAATTGTTTTTATTGCTCCTATCGTACCTGAGATACTTGCTATTGGAGAAGAGATAGAAGTTGAGATTGCTTTTTCAGAAATACCACCTGTAGTTGAATTTGAAGTTTCTGGACAGGTGAATCCACTTTTTCTTGAACCAGTTCGTTTTAAGGAAGCAAGACCTCCTATGAAAGAAGGGGATGTGTATCAATGGAGTTTTGATGAAAAAACCGGTAACTTTAGTATTTATGCCAAAGTTAGTGAGGAAATTTCAGGAACTTTTACTGTGGGAGTAATTGATATTAAGGGTAGAAAAAAAGCGCCTGGAATGGAAATGATTTTATTAAAAGGGTGTAGAGTTAAGACTAAAGATGGTAAACAGTATACAATAAGAACTATTAATGGATTTATGGAAGTACAATAGCTATATGAAAGTTAAAGGAGTAACTTTAATTGAGCTTGTTGTCGCTGTAGCAATTTTGGCAGTTTTGGCTACCGCCGTTTTTCCTGTAGCGAGAATGTCAGTTAAGAGGGTAAAGGAGATGGAACTAAAATATAATTTAAGGATGATTCGAAAGGCCATTGACGATTACTATGAAAAATATGGTAAAGTTGCTAAAAATTTACCAGTAAAACCTGGTACTGCTACGGATAGTGGTTATCCCCCTAATTTAAATATTTTAGTTGAAGGGGTGGATGACCCAAAAGGCACAGGGAAAAAATTATATTTTTTAAGAAGAATACCCAGGGATCCTTTTAACAATGACCCTAATTTAAGACCCGAAGATACATGGGGCAAAAGAAGCTATACAAGTGATCCCGATAGTCCCCAGGAGGGTGAAGATGTCTATGATGTGTATTCTTTGAGCGAGGAGAGGGCTTTAGATGGTACTTACTATAAAGATTGGTGAAAAGGGTTTTACAATAATAGAATTATTGATAGTAATAACAATAATTGGAATACTTCTTACCATTGCTCAGCCCACCTATAAATCATCCGTTAAAAGGGCAAAAGAGACGGTATTAAAGGAAAATTTATTTGCCATGAGAAGTGCTATAGATCAGTATTATGCTGATAATGGTTCATATCCGATGACGCTGGATGATCTTGTTCAAAAGGGATATCTAAGATCAATACCTAAAGATCCAATAACAAATTCTAATACAACTTGGATTATTGTCCCTCCTCCTGATCCTGAAGAGTCAGGTGTATACGATATAAAGAGCGGTAGTAATGAAATTAGTTTATCAGGTACACCTTATAGTGATTGGTGATGTAACAATGAGTAAAAATGGTTTTGCTCTCTCATTTGTTGTGATAACCTTACTGTTTGTTGGTATTGGTATGGCATCTGTTGGCAAGATATGGAGCAAAATTATACAAAGGGAGAAGGAAGAGGAGTTACTTTTCCGGGGTGATCAGATTAGAAAAGCAATTGAGAGTTATTATTATGACTCTAAAAATTGTAGACATCCTAATATGTATCCTTCAAGTTTAGAGGATCTTTTGAAAGACAAAAGGTGCCTTTCCGTTCAAAGGCATTTAAGAAAATTATATAAAGATCCTATGACAATAGATGGGGAATGGGAACTAATTCCTGTTACACCTGAGGGAAAAGTAAAAGGTTCACCATTTTTTGGTTTAGAGAAGGGCACAGGTATTAGAATCAAGGGAGTAAGAAGTAAAAGTGAAAAAGAACCCTTGAAAAAGACAGGGTTTCCAGATGTTTACAAAAATTTTGAAGGGAAAATGAGATATAAAGACTGGGAGTTTATATTTACACCTGAACAAAAAAGAGAGGGAGTGAAAAAATGAATAAGATTTTGATTGTTGATGATGAAAAAATAATATGTGATATGCTAAAAACTGAGCTTGAAAAGAATGATTATGATGTAACTGTTGTAAACAATTCTAAAGATGCAATAAAGGCCATTGAGTTCACTCATTTTGATATAATTCTGCTTGATCTCATGCTCCCTAAAATTACGGGGCTTGATCTTTTGTCCCTTATAAAAGAAAAATCTCCGGATACTGTTGTAATAATGATAACCGCTTACGGAAGTGTAGAGAGTGCTGTAAAGGCTATGAAGTTGGGAGCTTTTGATTATATTTCAAAACCTTTCTCTATGGATGAGATGCTGGTAGTGATAAAAAAGGCCGAGGAGTATGCAAAAAAAATAAAAGAAGTAAATTATTATAAGAAAGAAAGGGAGCAAAAATATGATTTAGATGCTATAGTAGGTTCAAGTAAAGTTATGCGAGATATAAAGGATCTAATAACAAGAGTAGCAGAAGCGGATGTAAAAGTTGTATTAATAGAAGGTGAAAGCGGGGTTGGAAAAGAATTAATTGCTAAAGCTATTTATAGCTCTGGGAAAAGGGCTGAAGGACCATTTATAGCCATCAATTGTGCTTCAGTCCCGGAGACCCTTCTTGAAAGTGAGCTTTTTGGATATGAAAAAGGAGCTTTCACTGATGCTAAGGCTACAAAGCAAGGGCTAATAGAACTTGCCGATGGTGGTACTCTTTTTCTTGATGAGGTCGGGGATATGCCCATGACTATCCAGGCAAAAATGTTAAGATTTTTAGAAGAGCGAAAGGTTAGAAGGGTAGGTGGTCTTACTGATATTTCTGTGGATGTACAAATCATTGCAGCAACAAATAAGATATTGAAAAAATTAGTACAAGAAGGAAAGTTCAGAGAAGATCTTTATTATAGAATAAAAGTTGTACCTATTTTTGTACCACCACTTAGAGAACGAAAGGAAGATATAATAGAACTTGCTAATTTTTTTATAAAAAAGTTTAACACTGAATTTAAAAAGAAGGTTAAAGGTTTTTCACCAATAGCTATGAAGATGATTATGCAATATGATTGGCCAGGTAATATTAGAGAACTAAGGAATGTTATTGAAAGAGCTATGATTTTTGAAGACCAGGATATGATAATGGTTGAAAGGTTACCTGCTGAGATTATTGCATCTTCGAATCGACAGAGTTCCACGGAAAGTTTTGAATTTAAAATTCCACCCGATGGGATAGATATTGAAGAAGTAGAAAAAGAGCTTATAAGACAGGCTTTAGCAATGTCAAAGGGTAATCAGTCCAAAGCAGCAAGACTTTTAAATATTGGGGTTGATGCTATGAGATATAGGATGAAAAAGTTTGGATTTTTGAAATAAAGATTAAACCATTGTTATTGTGTGAATTGACATTGCTTTAAAACCTGCATAAACTGTGTCATTCAATTTCAACGATAAATCTATAAGTGAGGCTTTAGTTATATAGGATATTAGATCAAATCCGCAGTCTATTGTTACCCTATAGAAATGTCCAAAATCTAAAATTTCTACTATTTTTCCCCTAAAAATATTTCTTGTACTTGTTTGAGATTCTATTAAATGCTTTGATATAAAAACATTTTCTGGTCTTATACATAACAAAACCTTATTTCCAATATCATAATCACCAACTCCTTCTATATAGTTATTTTTAACCTGTGCGATGAAACTGCCGGATTTTTTTTGTATGATTATTCCTTCAATGATGTTTTCTACTCCTACAAAGGATGCTACAAAACTATTAGCAGGATACTTTATAATATCTTCTTTGATACCTTTCTGAATAATCTTCCCTTTCTCTAAAACAATAATTGAATGGGAAAGACGTAAAGCTTCATATTTGTCATGAGTACTCATGACAACTGTAATATTCTTTTCTTTCAAAACTTTTATCATATCAGTGATTATATCTTCCTTTGATAGAGAGTCTAATGAAGAAAAGGGCTCATCGAGGAAAAGTATCTTAGGTTCTATTACGAGTGCTCTTGCTATACTAACCCTCTTTGCTTCTCCACCAGATAATGTGTTTGCCTTTTGATATTTTAGATGTTTTATTTTAAACCTGCTAAGTATATCATCTACTTTTTTTTCTATTTTTGAGTGAGGAAGATTACGAAATTTAAGTCCCAGGGCAACGTTATTATATACATTGTCATTTATTAATAAGTTTTCTTGAAAAACTATAGATATATGTTTTCTATACTCTGATAGGGGCATATCTTTAATCGATTTATCTTTAAAAAAAATAGTTCCATAGGAAGGCTTTAAAAGACCCGCCAAAGTTAATATGAAGGTTGTTTTTCCCGCTCCGTTTTCACCAATTATTGATGTAATACTACCTTCAGATATTGTGAAGTTATCAATATTAATTATTTCTTTATTTGATTTTTTGATGGATAGATTTTTGACACTAAGAATATTACTCATATCTCTTTACAGAAGATTGTTGGATTTTTGTTAAAATAAAGTTTATTGTTAAAGTTATAAATAGAAGTATTATCCCATAAGCAATTGCAAGATCGAAGTTGCCTCTGGAACTTTCAGTTACTGTTGCTGTAGTTAATACCCTTGTGTATCCTTTTATATTACCACCTACCATCATAGAAGCACCAACTTCAGATATGACAGCACCAAATCCCGCCATTATTGCTGATAAGATTGGTAATTTACACTCTCTTAGCATAATTAATAATAATTGAAATCTATTAGCCCCTAAACCAATTAGCTGTAGTATAAATTTATCAGGGAAGTTCTGGAATGCAGAAACACTAATGCCTAAAATTATAGGTGTTGCAAGTAGGGTTTGAGCAATTATTATTGCTGTGGGTGTGTACAAAAGGTTCCATGAACCAAGGATACCATTTCTCCAGAGAAGTATTGTAATTAAAAGACCTGCAATTACAGGTGGCATAGCCATTCCTGTGTTTATAAATGTTAAAATAAATTTTTTCAGAGGAAACTCTTTTATGGAGATGACAAAGGCCAGAAATATCCCAATTATACCACTTATTAAAGATGAAAAAATCGATACCTTTAAAGAAAGAAAAATAATATCATATGTATCTTTATCAAAACAAACTAATAACTTTATTGCACTTTTTAAGGATTGAATTAAAATATCCATATAAAGCCTTTATCATTTGTCGACAAGATAAAATAGAGGTTCACCATATTCTTTTTTGCCGTAATATTTAATTATTTCTCTAACTTCTATGGAGTTAATAAAATCAATGAAAAGTTTTGCCCCTCTATTATTAACTTTGAGAAATTTTTCGGGATTTATTTCTACAATTGAGTAATAGTTCTTCAAAAAAGGGTCGTGTTCAATAAGAGGGTTTAGGTTGATAAGTGTTTTTTTCAAAGCAATGTACGTGCTCTTGTCAGAAAGGGTATATCCATCTTTTTCATTAGCAATTAGTAAAGTTTGTCCCATACCAGTTCCTGTTTCCTGATACCATTTTTCTCCAGAGGGATTTATTCCTATTTTATTCCATATAGATAATTCCTTTAAATGAGTTCCCGAGTTATCCCCCCTCGATATAAAAAGTGATCTATTTTTTGCAATTTTTTTAAAGGCTTCAACGATGTCCATATCTTTTTTAATTTTCGCTGGATTTGACTTAGGACCTAATAGTATAAAAGTATTGTACATAAAGGTTTTTCTATTCAAACCATAGCCTTCTTTTACAAGTTTTAGTTCTTCTTCTGGAGCATGAATTAATAAAATATCAACTTCACCTTTTTTACCTAATGCGATAGCCTGTCCTGTGCCAACAGCGATTGTTTTTACGAAATACCCAGTTTTTTTTTCAAAAACTGGTATAATTTTGTCAAGAAAACCTGTATCCTGAACACTCGTAGTTGTTCCAAGTATTAATGTTTTATTGCTACTATAAGAAATTTTTGAGAAAAGAAAAGTTAAAAATAAAAAGATCAGGGACATCAAAAATATTTTTTTCACGAAATTACCCCTAAAATTACATTAGATGCATTAAAAAGAGCGAAAACTTCATCATATTTCTTAAGTCCTATCGCTTTTACACTGGTCTTTGAAATTATTGAAGTTATTGTATCACCACCTTGTGTAAGAATTGATACTTCAGCATTAATTGAACCTTCATTTATATTGCTCACCTTACCAGGTAATATGTTGTCTGAGCCAATCAATAGGTTATTATTTTTTTTCATAACCATAATTGAAGACGCTTTTATTATGGCAATAATTACATCATGTAATTTAATTTTTAAATTTCTAAGACTTTCTTTTGTTATAGTCGCTTTGATATTTAAATTACCCTTCAATTCAAGCAGTATTTCGCAGTTAACAGAATCCTTTTTAATGGATATAACTTTACCAACGAGCTGATTTCTTGCACTTGTTTTTAGACCCATAATTTTTATTAAACTATTAAAATCGCTATTTTTTAAATCCCTGCCTTTTAGAAAAATTCTTAAATGTTTCTCCATATTTCTAAAAAATCTAATTAATTCTTTTCCTCTTGTTGTAATTTTAGCACCACCACCTGATTTTCCACCTATAGCTGTGATAATAAGGGGTTCGCCAGAAATACTATTCATCTCATTTATATAATCCCATGCTGTTTTGTAACTAATTTGCATTGCTTTAGCTGCTTTTGTAATAGAACCAAATTTTTCTATACTTTCAAGAAGTTGAATTCTTCCAGAACCTAAAAAATGTTTACTATCTTTGTCAATCCAGATTTTGCCTGATATTTTCAGTGTCATAACCGCTATATACAATATTATATAACGGTTATGAAGTCAATATTTTATTTAACTTCTCTTATTTCATAATCACCATTGTTGATGTAAATCTCGACGGTTGTTCCACATCTTTGACAGGATAATTTATTATATTCCACTGGATTATTGCCAAAATTGATATCCCACCCACAAACAGGACAATAGAAAGTAACATCTATTTGTTTATTTTTGATTAGTTCTATATATTTGCGAAATATGTTTAGATGTCCCATTTCAGCTTTTACAAGAGAGTTGTATAGATCTTTTAATACCGGATCATTTGCAGCTTTTGCAAAGCCCTGATATACTTTTATAGCCCTCTCTTCGAAATCTAAATTTATTTCCATTAAAGCAAGAAGAGTTCGAAAACCATCAGGAGCATTTGCATCAGAAAATTGTTTTATTAGATATAAAGCTTTTTGTATATGTTCTTCTTCATTTCTTTTTATCCCTTCCAGTGTTCTATTTATGTTGGGGTCCTTTATAAGGGAGATAAATAGTTCATATCTTTTTGCAGCATTTAATTCTAAACTGAGAAAATAAATTAGATTTTTCCAGTCATCTTTTGTTAAATTTTTAATTTCTTCTCCACTTGTATACTTCATTTTTGACTCCTTTACAAATTTTTATCTTATGGTATATTTTATAGCGAGTTAAAGGAGGCTTCTATGAAAAAAGTTAAGTTTTTAATTTTTGCTCTATTATTTTGTAGTACCGTATAGCTGATGAGTTTAATGATTTCTACTTAAAAGCGGAAAAGGCATCAAATGTATTCTATCCGAGATTAAAAAGCTATAAATGCGATGTTAAAACTTCTCAATTTGATATTATAATGAATAAGATGACTGCCTCGATGCCAGAAGATATACCAAGGCCTGAAAAGCCAGAAATTAAAAAAAACTGGCATTATAAAAAGGGCATGATAATAGTTCTGGAGGGCAAAAATGTGTTTCCCTATATGCAGGAATTTTCTAAAAAAATGTTTTCTCAATTTGCCTTGGAATTAAATGGTTTTTTCTTACCTTTCGATAAAAAGAGAGAAAGAGATTTAATTATAAAGGGGGCAAAAAAATATATAGAGAAAGGAGGGGATAATGTTTCATTAACTTTAGACTTTAACAATCCAATTTATGTGGATAGTTTATTCTATAAAACGGGGTTGCCTTTACCGGTTAAAGATGTAAAATTATTTAATATAGACAAAAATACTGGTTTAATTAAAAATATGCTTATTTCAGAGGGGAAAGATAGGGCCGTTAATTATGAGCTTAAAGTGGAATATGATAATAGGGATGGTCAATACTTGATAAGATATATGAATTTATCTACCGATGATGATTCATTAAGGGCAGAATTTAATACTGAATTTAGCAAGATTGATGGGTACTATCTTCCTGCAAAACAAACAAGAGTAGTGGAGGGTAAAAACATTCCAGAGGAGCAGAAAAATATAACTGTTGAGTTTACTAACTATCTTTTAAACAAAAGAATACCTGAGAGAATCTATAAAAATGAGAGATGAAAAACCAAATTTGAAGGATTTTGTTTCCAATATAAGAAAAAACGGATCCTGGTACAGGAAAATTCATAGGATTTTAAAGAATAGCTTTATCAAACTAATTACTTTAAAAAATTGTTGTGGTCATCCAGGTGAGCCTGGTTGTTGACGAAAAGGATGAATCACCCGTGGGTGATTAAAAGATTTTATCAAATGAGGTTTCAATAGAAGAACTAAATAAAGTACATATATTTATTTTCTATGTCTCTTGGTATATTTCTCTCTGTAGCAATGTTACAAAGATCCTCGATGGTAACACTATCAAAAATTTTTTCCACTTCTTTAGAAATCTTCTCCCATATAGGCATTGTAACACATTCCTCTAAATGTTCGCATCTACTGCCTTCTTTACCTTTGCAGGGGACTAAATCAAAATTCTTGTCAACGGCTCTATAAATATCACCTATGGTAATTTCTTTAGGAGATCTTGTTAGTATATACCCGCCTTTTGGCCCCCTTTCACTTTTTACAAGACCAGCTTTTTTGAGCCTGTGAAATATCTGTTCTAAGTATCTCTGAGAAATATTTTGTCTTTTTGAAATATCTTTTACTTGAGCAGATGTGCCACTAGAATGATAGGCAAGGTCAAAAATAGCTCTTACACCATATCTTGTTTTAGTAGAGATTTTCATAAAATCACCCCCAATACCATAAAAGAATTAAAAAATATTTTAACGTAAATAGTCAAGAAAAATTTTTATGGAATAAGAGGTTTAATTATGTTAAAAAAAATGATATGAATTTTGGAATTCTTGTTAAGAAAAGTAAAGAAGCTGAAAAGTTCTCAAAAAAGTTAATTAGCTGGCTTAAAAAAAGAGACATTTTTGCTGAAGTGATAGAGCCTGAAAATCGCAATATTAAGATATATGATGTAATTGTTGTGATAGGTGGAGATGGAACACTTCTATATGCATCAAGGTTACTTAGAGGTGAAAAAAAACCTATTCTTGGTATAAACATGGGGGGACTGGGTTTTCTAACTGAGATTGCACCAAATGAAGCATTTAAGGCTGTAGAATGTTTTCTAAGAGATGGTTGTAAAATAAGTGAAAGGATGATGTGTGATGTGAAGCTATATAGAAAGGATAAGTTAATAAAGTCATCCACAGTGCTTAATGATGCAGTTATAACGAAGGGTAATTTAGCAAGGATGATTGATCTTGAGACATATGTTAATGATTGCTTTCTTAGTAAATATCGTTCAGATGGGTTGATAGTTTCAACACCAACTGGTTCAACAGCATATGTTTTGTCTGCTGGTGGTCCCATAATTGCACCTGATGTTAATTGTATAATAATATGCCCCATATGCCCCCATACTTTGACACATAGACCTA
>CALINM010000126.1 GCA_938045315.1 uncultured bacterium
TCTCAAGTATTTTTTCTAATCTTTTTTTATCCATTTTAATTAACCTCTATGAAAAATTAAATTTAATCCATGTATGCTATCAGCCAGATCTCTTTTCTCAACGATATCCTGTTTAAGATACATTTTCATCCTATCGATAAGAGACAAAGCATAATCTATATTAGGGTCACTTCCTTGTTTATACAAACCTAATTTAATTAAATCTTCATTTTTTTTATATACCGAATAGACTTCCAAAAATTTACTTGCAAGAGTCTTATGATCACTATCTACTATATCGTTCATAAGCCTACTAATACTTGCAAGTACATCTATAGCGGGGTAATGATTCTCCATAGCAAGTTCCCTGGATAAAACAATATGTCCATCAAGAATTGCCCTTGCCGCATCTGATATGGGATCATTTAAATCATCTCCTTCTACCAATACTGTATAGATACCAGTTATACTACCCTCTCTTTCCCATGTGCCTGCCCTCTCAAGCAGCTTGGGTAGCATTGCAAAAACAGATGGTGTAAATCCCTTTGTAGTTGGTGGTTCACCTATGGCAAGTCCAATCTCCCTTTGTGCCATTGCAACACGCGTTAGAGAATCCATCAGTAATAGGACATCTAGCCCTTTTTCTCTAAAATATTCTGCTATGGCAGTAGCTACATAGGCAGCCCGTATCTTAGAAAGTGGTGGTTGATCAGCCGTTGCAACGACAACTATTGATTTACTTAATCCCTCTTTGCCAAGATCCTTTTCAATAAAATCTCTTACTTCTCTTCCTCTCTCACCTATCAATGCAACAACAGTAACAGGAGCTTCTGTGTATCTCGCTATCATCCCCATTAAGACACTTTTTCCCACACCAGCTCCTGCTATAATACCAATTCTTTGCCCCCTGCCACATGTAAGAAGTCCATTTATTGCTCTGATGCCCAAGTCAATTGGAGTTTGGATTCTTCTTCTTTTCAAAGGATGAGGTGGTTGAGAGTATATTGGGTAAAGCTCCCCTTCAATTTTACCTCTTTCATCAAGGGGCTCTAACCTATCATTTATTATTCTACCCATCAGGGCATCAGATACTTTTATATACTTATTTTCAAAAAAAGTTCTTACTTTATTACCCGGTTTGATACCTTTTAAATCATCTATAACCATAAGAAGCGCAAAGTCATCTTTAAAGCCAACTATTTCAGCTTCTTTTTCATCTTCCTCTGTATAAATTATGCAAGGGTCTCCAATCGATGCTTTTATCCCAGCACATCTTACAATTACACCTGTAATATCAACAACTTTACCGAAAGACATTCTAATCTCACTTTTTTGGATTAACTCTAATGCTCTATCAAAATCTAACATTTTAAATAAGTTCACTTAATTTTTTAGAAATTTCATAAAGTTCTTGTTCAAAATCTATTATTATCTCCTCAGTTTCCGATTCTATCTTTACAAAATTGTTTTTAACATCTGGATCTATATCAATTATAACTTTAGGACAGATTTCTTTAATGTTGCCTCTAAACCTCTCTATAATTTTTTGTATAAATGGATTTATTGTTATTTTTATTTCTTCACGTCTTTCTATCTTATTTAGTGCATTATTCAAAATCTCAAAAAGAACCTCTTCGTTTTCTCGAATCTCCTTTTCTATAATCTTTCTTGCTATAGCAATTGCTAATGCCAATATCTTTTTATCATTTTTTTTAACATATTCTTCTTTAAGCTCTGCTAATTCCTGAACAATTGTTTGAAATCTCTCAATAATAACCTCAGCTTTTTTTAATCCCATCTCAAACCCAGCATTTTCTCCAGCACTATATCCTCTCTCATAAGCTTCTCTTTCAAGATGTTCTATATTGGTTAATCTTACTTCTAACTCTTTTTTTAAACAATTTATCTCATTATTTTCTTCTTTGTAGTCATCCTTCCATAACTCTTCCCTTTCTTTTAAATCAAAAGTCAAAGGCTTATAATTTGATAAACTAATATTTTTAATCAGTCTTTTAGACAACAACATCATCCCCTCTCCCACCTAATATTATTCTTCCTTCTGCTTCTAATCTTCTTGCTACCTTAAGAATATTCTGCTGTGCCCTTTCCACATCAGAAATTTTTACTGGGCCCTTTGCTTCCATTTCTTCCTTAATAATCTGAACCGCCCTTTGTGACATATTTTTAAATATCTTTTCTTTTAGTGCATCTGAGGCAGATTTTAGGGCTACAATTAGATCTTCATTATTAATTTCTTTTAGTAATGTTTGGATTCCCCTATCATCTAACTTAATAAGATCATCAAAAACAAACATAAGATTTCTTATCTTATCTGAAAGGGAGGTATCTTTTTCTTCTATCATACTTAATATAAATTCTTCAGTATTTTTATCAGAAAAATTCAGTATATCAGCTAAAGCCCTAAGGCCATTAATTTTTTTCTCTTTCACTGCCCTATTATTAAACTGAATTTTGAATATATCTAATACCTCATTAAGTGCCTTCTCAGAAACTTTCTCCATACTCACTAACCTCATTGCCACATCGAACTTAACACCATCGGGTAGTTTCGAAAAAATTTCTGCAGATTTCTTTGGCTCTAAGGCACATAAAATTGAGGTAATCGTTTGGGGGTGTTCAGAAACTATAAAATTAAGAAGAGTCGATGTATCTATACTCTCAAAGGATTCTATTTTTATTTCTTCTCCAACCTCCTCAAAAATTCTAGACACCTCCTCTTTCCCAAAATTCTTGGCCAATAGAGACTTTATAGTTTCTTCATCAATAGATAACTTAATTCCATTTTCTATATATTTTTTTACTTCTTTTTTTAACTCTTCAATTGTCTCCATACTTAAATCTTTTAATCTGTTAATCCCTAATGTAACTTTTTTCAAATCTTTTCTATCTAAATTTTTTAATATCTCTCCGGCCAGTTCTTCACCCAGAATATTCAGAAGTATAGCCGCTTTTTCATAACCTTTAATTTCCATCTTACTCCTCATTCACCCATTTTTTAATAAGCTTGGCCACATCCTTAGGATTATTTTTTGCCCATTCAATTATAAATGTATTCACATTATCTTCCTGTAACATTAATTTTTGTGGTTGTCTATCAATTATGGAAATCCTATCCTTTGATGTTATCTCAACCTTATCTTCTACCTCTTTTCCCTCTTGAGTTTTTTCTGGTAAATCCCTTGTATATAGAGTTTTAATCAGTGGCCGCAATATAAATAGATAAATCAAAACAAGCAGTATAATAGGAGCCACATATTTTGCAAAAAGGATTATATATGGGATTAAACTAACAAACTCAAATTTTGATTCTACCATTTCCTCTTCCTGAACATTAAAAGGCATATTTACTACCCTCACATCGTCTCCCCTTTCTTCACTAAAACCCACTGCATTCTTTACAAGATCTTCAAATTTCTTTATTTCTTCATCACTTCTGGGAATATATTTTTTATTCTTCTCATTTCCCTGATATACACCATCAACTAGGGCAACAACGGTAAGTCTTTTAATTGTACCCGGGGAGTTGACTATCCTGCTAATATATTTACTAATCTCATAATTTACAACTTCGTTAGCCTTTTCTCCCTGTGATGCTGAAGCTGTTTGTGTAGCAAGATTAGTCTTATTAGGAAGATTAGATGAAACACCAGGCACCCCTGCTGATATTGCTCCTATAGACTTGTCTACACTTCTTTGTTCACTTCTCACAACTTTACTCTCGGGGTTGTAAACCTCTTCTGTCTTTTCCATTTTCGAGAAATCTAACTCCACTGCGACCTTTGCTTTAACCTTATTTTTACCCACAACAGGTTCTATTAAGTTGATGATTTTATTTTCTAATTCCTTCTCTATATTTTTTTGCAACTCTATTTGAGTGGAGGTAAGTGCCAATCCATCATCAGTCTTTTTGGATAAAATTTGTCCATTCTGGCTCACAACTACCACATTTTTTGGATCTAACCCTTCTACACTACTTGCAACAAGATTGACTATTCCCTGAATTTGATTATCATTTAATTTTTTCCCCTGTTTTAGCTTCAACATTACCGATGCTTTAGGTGTTTGCTCATCCTGAGTTGCAAATAATGTCTTTTCTGGTATAGTCAGGTGAACCCTAACATGCTCTACATCTGGTAGAGTTTTTATTGTTCTTGCAAGCTCTCCTTGAAGTGCCCTTTTATAGTTCAATTTCTGTACGAAATCTGTCATTGCAAAATTAGTTTTATCAAAAACTTCGAAACCAATCCCACCATTCTGAGGGATCCCTTCACTTGCCAGTTGCAGTCTTAATTCATAAACCTTATCGGAAGGAACTAATATACCACCATTTTGGACTTTATAGGGTACCTTTAACTCTTTTAACCTTTGTAATACAATTCCCAATTCTTCTTCGCTAATATGAGAATAAAGTACTTGATAATTAGCCCTATTTAACAAAACTAACGAAAAAATTATAGCTGATAGTGCAAAGGCAGTTAAACTACCAAATATAATCTTTTGTCTTTGGTTTAGAGAATTGAATCTTTCTTTCAATTCAATTAAGTTGGGCATAAAAGGAACTCCTTGCTTAAAAAGAATAAAAATTAATGATACTTAACTATCTCCATAAATGGATAACTATACTTGCATTCTCTGCACTTCTTCATAGGCATTTATCAATCTATTCCTGATTTCCACCATAAGATTAAAAGCCATATCGGCTTTTTCCATTGCAAGAACCGCCTTCTGAATATCTCCTCCCTTTACAAGTTCTTTTACTGCCTCATCTGCATCTTTCTGAATTTTAGAGAGCGTACCTATAGCTTCTTGAAGGACTTCATTAAACTCATTATTATCCTTTTTAGAATTCTCTTTTATTTTAGCAAGATCGTTAGCGAGTTTATTTATAGCTCCATCAATTTTTAAAGTTGACATGTTTAAACCCTCCCTACTTCCAGTAATTTCAAATACATTGTTTTTGAAATATTAAAAGCAGAGGCTGATGCTTCATAGGCACGCATAGCCATCATCATATTTACCATCTCTTTTATTACATCCACATTAGGATATCTGACAAATCCATCTTTATCAGCATCTGGATGACCTGGTTGATATACTACCTTGAAAGGTGAATTATCATTCACTATGTTATATACACCCACACCATAAAGGGGAGCTGGATTTGAAGGAAGTGGTATAGAAGCAAACAACACATCTTTTCTTATATAAGGATTCCCATTTTCAGTTTTAGTAGTATGGGCATTTGCCAGATTAGATGCCAGTACATTCATCCTCTCCCTTTGTGCAAACATGGCTGATGCACTTATATCAAAGATTTTAAAAGACTCCATCTAACTCCTCCTCAAAGCATTTTTAAACATTCTAATGCGAGTGGATAACATGTGTAATCCCGTTTGATACAAAATCGAATTTTCCGTTACCTTTGCTACTTCTTTATCAAGCTCTACGTTATTTTTATCATCCCAGTTCTCTATATTTAGCTCTATGACCTCTTCTTCAGGTTTATTTATTTCCTCGGTTTGAATATGCTTATCATTGGTTGTATATAATTTGAGACCTTCTTCTTCAACGAGCTTTGGAAAAATAAGATCCTTAACTTTATATTCTGGAGTATCTACATTAGCTATGTTAGACAAAAGCACTCCATGTCTTTTTAATGTATAGGTTATAAGATTTTCTAAAATTTTAATTGATTTATCCATTCAAAGTCCTCCCATAGGATTTTTTTTCCTCTATAGGGAAAACATTTCCATACTCCTTAAGTTTATTTCTTAGCGTCCTGACAGTAATCCCTAAAATATCTGCTGCTTTAGTTTTATTACCCTTTGTCTCAGCAAGGGTTTTAAAAATCATCTCTTTTTCGATGTCCCTTAAACTACCCTTTGCAAATTCAATACCTGTTGTTTGTCCTATACCATCTTCCTCAAAATAAATATCATCAATACAGATGTAATTTTTTTGACACAT
Source organism: uncultured bacterium (assembly GCA_938045315.1). Classification (GTDB taxonomy): domain Bacteria; phylum CALINM01; class CALINM01; order CALINM01; family CALINM01; genus CALINM01. Next base: position 5,968 of record CALINM010000126.1, read on the forward strand.
GAAAACTGCCCTCTGAATTACATTTTCTAATTCTCTTATATTCCCCTTCCAATAATGATTTTTTAATATATCCATAGCTTTCTTATCAATTCCAAGAATGTTTTTATTAATCTTCATATTGTATTTATGCAAAAAGTGTTCCGATAATACTTCTATGTCTTCTCTCCTCTCTCTAAGAGGTGGAAGCTTTATAGGGAACACGTTTAAGCGGTAGTATAAATCTTCTCTAAAAGTACCTTTTTCACATTCTATCTTCAAGTCCCTATTAGTAGTGGCTATAATTCTTACATCTATTTTTATGGGTTCCTTCCCTCCAACTCTATCAAACTCCTTTTCCTGAAGGACTCTCAAAAGTTTTGCTTGCAGAGTAAGAGCCATTTCACCTACCTCATCAAGAAGAATCGTACCTCCCTGTGCCTTTTCAAATTTACCAATTCTTTTTTCTAAAGCACCAGTAAACGCTCCCTTTTCATGTCCGAAAAGTTCACTTTCAAGCAAATTCTCAGGGATAGCAGCACAGTTAACAGCTACAAAGGGCTTCTCTGCTCTTTTACTGTTTTTATGTATATATCTTGCTAGGACTTCCTTTCCCGTTCCACTTTCTCCATAAATCAAAACCGTGATATCACTTTTGGCAAGCTCTGTCGCTAAATTGACAATCTTTTGCATCTGAGATGATCCAAAAATTATATCTCTATCTTCTAATGTCCTTGGCATCAACCTTTCAACCCTATTCTTTAAAGTTTCAAAGGAAAAGGGTTTCACAATATAATCTGCTGCACCTAATTTCATAGCTTCAACTGCACTCTCGATAGTACCAAAACCAGTAATTATTAAAACAGGTGTTAAATTATGCTCATTTCTAATATGCTTTAAAAAAGAAAGACCATCCATTCCTGGCATCATCATATCAGTTATTATTAGGGAAAATGTTTCTTTTCTAACTTTTATGAGTCCCTCTTCACCATCAATGGCATGATGAACAATAAAGCCCATTCTTTCGAAAGCTTCTTTTAATGCAGTTCTCATATTGCTATCATCGTCAATGGCAAGCACCTTACCTTTCACTGGGTTATTCATAATTCCCTCCTTTATGCTGGCAGGAATATTTTAAATTCTGAACCTTTATCCACTTCTGAAATTACCTCAATAAAACCCTTATGGGCTTCAACTATTTTTAATGTAATAGCCAGACCTAATCCTGTACCAGAATCCCTGGTTGTATAAAAGGGGTCAAAAATTTTATTAATATTATCTTTGCTAATTCCATGACCATTGTCTTTTATTGATAACACAATATATTCACCATCTTGCACTAAAGAAATTTCTATAATCCCTTCATAAGCAACTGCATGATAAGCATTTTGTAAAATGTTAAAAATAGCCTGCTTTATTAAATCTGGATCACAAACTAAATTGAACTTATTTATCTTTTTCTTGAATTTAATTTTCTTCTTAACTAAGAAAGGCTTGAAAAGTTCTATCATTTCATCAATTAAAGAAGGAAAATATACATCTCTTTTATTAACTTTTCTCTCCTTCGCAAAATATAGCATGTTGCTCAAAATGTTATTTAAACTACCTATACCACCGATAATTCCTTCAACAAGTTCATTTTTCTTATCAAAATTACTTTCTTCTTTTAACATTGATGCAAAAAGGGATATACTACATAAAGGACTTCTTATTTCATGTACAATTTTGGCAGCCATCTCTCCCATCGCAATAAGTCTTTTATTTCTCTCATAATGATTTTCCATCTCCTTAATTTTACTGATATCTTTGATTACAACTATCAAACCATTAATTTCTTTGTTCTCTTTTTTTACAGGATACTCGGAATAAATTACAGGAACTTGTTTTTCTCCAATTAACAAATACTGGTTTTCTCCTTCCTTTCTTATGTTAATACTAATTTTTGCAAAATTTTTACCCACAACGTCAGATTCAATAATATTTAAAAGTTTTTTTGCCCCTTCATTTAACATCATAACTCTTTTTTCACCATCAAGAACCATTATTGCTTCATCAATACTGTCTAAAATGGTTTTTAGAAAATTGTTTGTGCTTTCTTTTTCCTCAAGAAAACCTTTAAGCTCTTTATTCTTTTTTTCCAACTCCTTAGTTAAATAATTAATTCTATCTTGTAAAACTAAAAAATAATTCTCTAAACTCTTTGACGCATCAAGAAAGCTCGAAAAAGCTTCTTTTAACAAATCCTGGTTCATAGATTATACTCCTTCACTATCTTTTCTATTACCTTCTCACGTACATTAATTTTATTAAGTTTTTCCTCATAATCACTTTTTATTTCAAAGAATAAAGGTGAATTATTCTGAAGGGCACTCATTCTATCCTCAATTATCCTTTTATCATCATTTTTATCAATTTTTATATAAGCCTTTTTATAACTTTCCAGGGCTAGCTTCTTATCTCTATAAAAAAAATAGTCACCAATTTTGACATATAAGTTCCATTCTAAATCCTCAATATTAGTCCATTTACGCAAAATATTTGTAATTTTTCTTTTATCTTTATACTTATTTTCTAAATAGAAAAGATCTTCTATGTCGCTTATAGTGGGCTTATCTAATTTCTCAATAATAGATAAAGCCTTATCATAGTTACCATCAAAAAGATAACTATAAATCTTTATTTTATCTCTTTGAGCTTTATCTACATATTCCTCAAATTTGAGAGCTTTACTAATCTCTCCTTTATTCAAATAAT
>CALINM010000127.1 GCA_938045315.1 uncultured bacterium
ACAGTTATAATTGGCTTTCCTTCCTTATCTCCGCATTGCATAGCAAACATCTTATCATTAATCATATAACGAGTAGCTTGCCACTCAATTTTATAGTCTTTTTTCACCCCTTTTTTAGAAAGACAATACTCATCTACCCACTCATATCCCATGCAATTCATCCTTTCATTGTTTAAATAATATTTATTTAAGACCTCGTAAAAACCTTGAAAAAGCTTTCCACTAACGTTTTACATTTGCAACGGTCTTGAATAGTACTCGACTGGAAATGCTGTTACGCGTCAAATTATACCACCTTGCATAAGTCAAATTAAATTATCTTAAAAAGTTACTTATGATTAGAAAAAACATCAGATTAAGCAATCTGAGTCATTAATAATTAACCAATAAGTCAAATTATTGTAGCTTTTCATTAAGCAAAAGAGCTATCCTTAAATTTTAATAACCAGTTTTAAAGATAACCCTTAGATATTAGGCTATAATATTCAGTTCTCTCTGTGCTTGAAAAACTATTTCATTATCAATAGATGCAAGTCCTTCGTTTGCTCCAGAAATCAGACATAACCTAGCTAGAGAATTTAAGGTTCGGATGCAACCGTTTGTAGTTGAGTATAAAACTTCAAAAGCACTATCAGTAAAAATTGGGTTATGGCATCCTGAGGCCTTAATTCTAGATTCAATATACTGCTTTGTTTCTTCTCTTGTAATCCCTTTTAAGTAATAATTTACAACAATACGTTGCCTTAAAGCTTCGTGAGGTTGTCTACTAATTTGTGTAATAAAGGGTGTTTGTCCTGCTAGAATTAGGATTGCATAATCTTTTGAGTCCATTTCAAAGTTAAATATAAGGCGTAAGTCATCTAACACAGAATTCTTAAGGAATTGAGACTCATCCACAATAATTACTGGAGTAATGTTTTTGCTATGGTAATATGTATAAATTGCTTCCTGGATTTGATTAAACATCCCTACTTTTTTATGTGATGGTGTTATGCCTAAACCAATACATAAAGCTCTGTAAAAATCCATAACCGTTAAGGTGGAAATTGGTATATAGACTGACTTGTATAAGTTGGGATTTAAAGAGCTTAAAAAATATCTAAGCAAAAATGATTTACCTACCCCTGGCTCACCGGTAATTAAACCGAAACCCTTGGTGTTTTTTAAAAACTCTAGTCTATTCATAGCTTCTTTGAAATCCTGTGATTTAAAATGATCTTTTGTTTCCGTAGATTTTAAAAAAGGGTCCGTGGACAATCCATAAAATGATTGAAACATAATTTTAACCTCCTAAATTTAATTTGGCCCAAAGCACGAAAAATCAACTTGTTTAACATTCTGACTTCTTATGACTTTAGAATTATCAACTTTCTTTACAGGATAAATAGTATCAATTAATTTGTTATCTTCGCTAAATACAAATGCTTTACCCATATCGGTTGGATCGTATCTGATTTGTAGTGTGTCCCCAATATATTTTAGGGGTACTTCAAAGATAAAGTTCTGTATAGATAAGGTAGAGTCATTTTTAACTTTTCTAGTAATCCTGTATAGAAAAATACAATCTAATTCTTGTTTTGATGAGATAAATTTAATGGAATGGATATGAGCTAAAAATTTATCAATAGGCTTTGCTTGAATAGATGAATGGTATTTACGGTTGTAATAATCCTCCACATAATTACTTAATGAGTCATTCAGTTCATGTAATGAAGAAAAATCTTTCCAGTCGATAACGTTCATCCATTGATCTTGCAGTGTTCTAAACCATCTTTCTATTTTACCTTTCGATTGAGGGGAGTAAGGTCTGGCATAGCAAAGAATAGTACCTATACTAGCGCATATAAACTGCATCTGATGGCTTTTGTATACTTTGCCATTATCAACAAAGAGTTTTTTAGGTATACCCCTTTTAGCTACAGCATTTTTAAATACAGATAAAAGAGATATAAAATTATCTTCAAAGAAAGCCTCGCAATGAATAATTGTCCTACTGGCATCATCCAAAATTGCAATTATATAGGTTTTATGTTTTTTTCCGTTAATAATTAGGTAAGGCCCTACGGAAATATCACTTTGCCAGCATTCGTTAGGAGATTCGAATTCAAAAGCCCTACGATCAACGGGTTCCAATTTACTACTAGTTAAGGCCTCCCTAGAAACAAATCTTTGAACTGTAGATAAAGAGATTTTATGGTAATCTATATAACCTTTTGCAATTAATTCATGATAGATCGATTTTGCGGAACGTCTGGTATTTCTCAATTTTGCTGCTATGATATAATCCTTAACTGAATCTTCAAGCTTTCTTGTATTACCTTTATCGGATCTTTGTTTAGGGTAAAGACCGTCAATTCCATACTTACGATAAATTCTGAGCCAGTCTTTTAGAGTCTCAGGTGCATACTCTTTTTCATGGCCCTGGGGCGTAGTATACCTTCTGGCACATACTTCTTCTAAATATCCCTTTGCAGTAGATTGACAATAAGTTTCTGTAAGAAGTGGTGCAATTAAAGAGTACTTAAACAGTGCAATACTTTGCCTTAATTTTTCATCCATGACAAAACCTCCTAAAAATTTTAATCCTCTCTAGTATAGACTGAGCCCCGAGGCCTTACCCCTAAAAGGTTATGTGGTATGTAAAAACAGAAGGGTACAATGGATTTCTTTATGGTTTAAAGATTAAATATTGTGATTTGAAACCAGAAATTAATGTTATTAACCGCAGAAAAGTAGAATTTTGAGTAAAAAAAAGGAAAAGAATTAAAAAAGGGTATAAAAATCCCTTAAATAATCTGCATTAGAATTTTGAAAAGAAATATCTTGGCATGAGTCTAAAATAGTCATGGTTAAAATCACCCACGACTTCTGTATATTCTTTAATTTTCTTAAGTACTAACTCAGCTGTAGGATGATTCATAGAGTAGTAAAATTTATCAAAACTAGAGAAAAAAGAATTTACTACAGCTACTGCCTTTTGCATACGATTCCTAAAGGTATAGATATTTGATGAACTAAAAGACCCATTAGGATTTGATTTGTTAAATTTACATACTATTTTAGAATAAGAGTCTTTGACGACGTAAGAAAGATATAGTACCTCAAAGATGACATTAAATGAGTATTGATAATACGGAATTAAAAAGCTTGGTAATACGCTCCTAGTTTTATTACATGAGGGACATTTTAAACGCAGGATAGGTATTCTAGCAATTACATCCCGGGTAATAACATTTCGAAAATAGTATCCATGTCTATGAAGTCTTCCACCATAACCACAGGTATTACAACCACATATAGATGCAATACATATTTCTTTTTCTAGATTCATATATTCAGTTATATTGTTTGTAAAATTGGATATAATCATAATGGATATTAAATAAAACCAAAAGAGATTTAGGGGAAAGGCCAATGTTTTAGCGGGCAGGGCTTTTCCTCTATTTCTTTATTTTTGACTTTTTTGAGAAATTATAATCATAAGCAGATTAAACAATCTAAATAATATTCTAGGCGGATTATATAATCTGATTACATACTATGGGATGTATTAGTTTGATTGTTTTGAATAGATTTAGACTGGTGTAATTTGCTTTATAACACCTAGAGGAAAAAGATAAGCAGATTTACGATATCCGTATGGTTGTACAAAAAAACGGCATTGGGAAGTGGGATGTTTCGGGCGGCTGTAGCCGGCAATCTTTAGCAAATTATTACCTGACAAACTCGCCGAGAAGGGTAATAAGCGTTGACAAATTAATTGCAGAGGATAACCTGGTTTCAGAAGAACTCATAGAGCAAATTAAAAACATCAGCCTTCAGACAGCCGTCAGAATAGAGAAAGGACTCGGGCATATGGGAGAACTCAGCGTTGACTTCGGAGTGGACTCTCAAGGCAAACTTTGGATTATAGAGGCAAATGGTAAACCTCAAAAGATATTGATTGACAGGTTGAAAGACGACGAACTTAGCGCAAGAATATACCTGAGGCCCCTGGAGTATGCATTTTATCTAGCAGGAGGCACAAGAAATAAAGAAGAGTTTCAATAGTAAAGAATAAAGTTAATTGTTAAGTGGTA
>CALINM010000128.1 GCA_938045315.1 uncultured bacterium
GAATTATTTCTGTCGGAAAGTAAAGTTTCTCTGATAGAAGCACTTACATTGATCCCATCTATAAAGATAAGAGAAAACTCATTTATGTTTAATTTCAAAATTTTATCAAATAAATGTTCTGTGAATAATTCATTGCATGCAGCTATAACTTCTCCTGTTTTTGGATCTTTTATATCATGAGCTACAACTTTATCAATTAAATCTTCTTTTGTAATTTCAATAAATTTTAAACCAGATGCAATAATTCTTTTAATATTACCTTTTGTAAATTTACCACCTTTTTTTATAAGAATCTCGCCCTTTGGTGAGACAATATCGTGCAAAACCTTTTGACCTTCTAAAACCTCAGGTATTATTTCTTTATAAATTTTTCCATCTTTTAGTATAATTTTTTCAGGTTTATAGAAGGTATTTAAAATATCTTCATTCGTTAACCCTAAAGCCTTTAAAAAAGTTGTTACATAAAATCTCTTTTTTCTGTCAATTCTAACAAATAAAATATCCTTCTGATCAAATTCAAAGTCAAGCCATGAACCCCGGATTGGAATTACCCTTGCTGTATATTGTCTCCTTCCAGTTACCTGATTTTTTTGTTTTTCTTCTTCAAAGAATACACCGGGTGAGCGGTGAAGTTGATTTATGATAACCCTTTCTGTGCCATTAACTATAAATGTTCCATTTTCAGTCATTAATGGTATTTCACCAAAATAAATCTCCTGTTCTTTGAAGGTTTTTATATCACCAGGTTTACCATCTTTCTCATCTCTTATGAGCAATCTAACTGTTATTTTTAAAGTTGCCGCATATGAAAGCCCTTTAATTCTTGCTTCTTCTTCTGAATATTTTGGTTCATCTAATTTATAATCAACAAATTCGATTGTGTACTTTCCAGTCATATCATGAATGGGAAATACACTCAAAAATGCACCTAAAAGTCCTTTTTTTCTTATACTATTTGAAGTATCTTTTTCTAAGAAACTTCTGTAAGAAGATTTTTGAATGTCTAATAGATATGGCACATCTAATATAATAGGAATTTTTGAAAAATCCTTTCTTAATCTACCATAAAAGTTTGTTTGTTTTATCATAAGCGAGGATTCTCCTTGTGATTTTTTGGAGGTTTATGTTTTATATTGATACTTCTAATCATATGATAAAGTTTCGGGAGTTTTATCTCCCGAAACTATTTCCAAGATTATTTCACTTCAGCTTTTGCACCAACTTCTTCTAATTTTTTCTTACCGGCCATTGCTTCATCTTTTGATATGCCAGATTTTACAACCTTTGGTGCACCTTCAACTAAATCTTTAGCTTCTTTTAGACCTAAATTTGTTAGTTCACGTACGACCTTAATAACTTTTATCTTATCAGAACCCGCATCAGTTAAAACTAAATCAAATTCTGTTTTTTCTTCTTCCTGTGCCGCTGCAGGAGCTGCCGCCCCAGGAGCAGCCACTGCTGCAACAGCAACTGGAGCTGCTGCAGAAACGCCAAATTTTTCTTCCAGTTCTTTAACAAATTCAGCTAATTCTAAAACAGTCATGTTTTCAATAAATTTAATAACGTCTTCTTTTGTAATTGACATGTAACTTCTCCTCCTATTTTTAACTTGATTTTTTTTCTTTTATTGCGTTTAAAACATTAAGAAAACTTCTTGGAACTCCCGCTAAAACATTTACAAAACCATTAATTGGTGATTTTAAACTACATAACATTTTAGCAAGTAACTCTTCTCTGGAAGGTAGCGTAGCAAGAACTGTTAAATCATTAACTGAAATAATTTTTTCTTTTATTGCACCAACTACAAACTCTGCTTTTTGTTGTTCTTTTAAAAAAGTATTCAAAATTTTTGCTGGAGTAACGGGATCTCCATATGCCCATACTGAAACAACTGGACCTACAAAATAATCTGTTAATTTAGCATATGGAGTATCTTTAATTGCTATTTTTGACAGGGTGTTCTTCGCTACCTTTACTTCTACATTTACAGACTTAAGCTTTTTTCTTAACTCAGTCATTTCCGCTACTGTTAATCCCTTATTTTTCAATAAGACTGATAGATTAGCTTTTTCGTAGCGGGATTTCAAATTTTCAACAATTATTGGTTTTTGTTCCTTCTTCAATGCTTATTTCACCTCCCTTTATAATTTTTTTAAGACGGGAGGAAGCTTATTATATCTCTCAATCCCGTCTCAGCAGGCCTATTAGTTTAAACACCTACAAGGTGTACCTGCTTTCTTAGACAAAGACCAAGTTATTTAAACATACTCCTTAATGAAACAGGATCTATTTTAATACCAGGTCCCATTGTACTACTGATAGCACATTTTTTTAAATATATACCTTTGCTAGTCGCGGGTTTCAACCTTATAATAGTGTCAAGAAGAGCTATAAAATTTTCTTTTATTTTATCTTTACCAAATGATAGTTTTCCAATTGGAGCATGAATGATGCCTGCTTTATCTACTTTAAATTCTATCTTACCAGCTTTCAATTCTTTGACTGCCTTAGCCACATCAAAAGTAACTGTACCAACCTTTGGATTTGGCATTAAGCCCCTTGGACCTAAAATTTTGCCTAACTTACCCACTAAACCCATTATGTCAGGTGTTGCTACAGCTTTATCGAATTCAAGCCATCCCTGTTGAATTTTCTCTACAATATCTTCAGCACCCACATAGTCTGCACCTGCCTCAAGAGCTTCTTTTTCTTTCTCACCTTTTGCAAAAACCAAAACACGAACTGATTTACCAGTACCATTGGGTAAAGTAACAGAACCCCTAACCATTTGATCAGAATGTCTCGGATCAACACCCAAATTAATAGCAACTTCAACAGTTTCATCAAATTTAGCCTTAGGAAGCTGATTTAAAATTTCTAAGGCTTCATCTAATTGATACGTTTTTGTTGGATCATACTTCGATATAGCTTCCTTATATTTTTTACTGATAAATCCCATCTTTACACTCTCCTTATTATACAATTTCAATACCCATACTGCGAGCAGTACCTTCTACACATTTAATTGCAGCGTCAAGTGATTCACAGTTTAAATCAGGTAATTTAATTTTTGCTATTTCTATAATCTGATCTTTTTTAATCTTTCCTGCCACCTCTTTCTTTGTTTTTGAAGCACCTTTTTCAATGCCAGCCATCTTTAATATTAGAACTGATGTTGGCGGAGTTTTAGTAACAAAAGTGAAACTTCTGTCAGCATAAATCGTTATAACCGCAGGAATTATCATGCCTTCTTGTTTAGCTGTTGCAGCATTAAATGCTTTAACAAACTCCATTATATTCACACCATGCTGTCCTAAAGCTGGGCCAACCGGTGGAGCAGGGGTTGCTTTACCTGCAGGTAACTGAATTTTTACTTGTGCAATAACTTTCTTCGCCATTTATTCACTCCATTTTAAGTTTTTTCAACTTGATGAAATTCCACTTCAACCGGTGTTGATCTACCAAAAATACTAACCAAAACCTTTAATCTACCTCTATCAACATTTACTTCATCTACAACACCGTGAAAATTAGCAAAAGGACCTTCTGTAACCCTGATAGTATCACCCTTTTCAAAATCAATTTTTGGCTTGGGTTTTTTCACCCCCTCTTGCATTTGTTGAAATACCTTTTCTACTTCAGCATCACTTAAGGGTATTGGTTTACTTCCCTTTTCATGGCCTACAAAACCAGTTACTTTCGGGACAGTTCTAACAACATGCCAGGTTTCGTCATCTAATTCCATCTGAACTAATATATATCCAGGGTAAAATTTCTTTGGAACTACCCTCTTGCCACTTTTCGAGGCTTCAACAACTTTTTCAACAGGTATAACAATATCACCAAACTTATTTTGTAAATTATATAATTTAATTTTTTCCTCTAATAATTGCTTAACTTTTTCTTCAAAACCAGAGTATGTATGGACAATATACCATTTAAGCGCCATAACTAACCCACTATCCAATTTGTAATTTTTGCTAATATAAAATCAACTATACCAAGAAAAAATGCAAGAATAATAACAAAACTTATAACGGCATATGCAGCACGTAATGTATCCTTTTTTGGTGGCCAGGATACTTTCTTCATTTCATTATATGACTCTTCAATAAACGTTTTAAGTCTTCTAAATCCAGCCTTAATATCCATATCTTCCCTTTATATTTGGCAGGACAGGAGGGATTCGAACCCCCAACCCTCGGTTTTGGAGACCGATGCTCTAGCCGTTCGAGCTACTGTCCTATCCTTTTTTATTTTGATTCCTTATGTAAAACATGGGTTTTGCAAAAAGAACAGTATTTTTTTATCTCTAATTTTTCTGTATGCTTCTTTTTATTTTTTGTAGTTGTATAATTCTTTCTCTTACAATTTGTACAGGATAAATGAATTATTTCTCTCATAATATTTTCTCGCCTTACCCTTATAGTTTTATTCTAAAATTTCTGTAACAACACCTGCACCTATTGTTCTACCACCTTCACGGATAGCAAAACGAAGCTCCTTCTCTAATGCAACAGGTGTTATCAACTCTACAGTTATTGTAGTATTATC
>CALINM010000129.1 GCA_938045315.1 uncultured bacterium
TTTGAATTCACTGTAGCTAATCTGAAGAGTTTGTTGCGTTAAAAAGTATCTTTCTAAAAAAATTAGAACAATGAAAGCCACTAAAAAGTAAATTAATGTTAAAGACGTTTTTTTATTCATTTATGAGATATTTTACCAGAAAAAAATTAAAAGAAAAGTAAAGGGGCAAAAAGCCCCTTTTAAAGTTTAGAACCTATAAGTTAGACTTGCAAAATAGACATTTGCAGTATATGAAGGATCTTTCCCAAAACCCGATAGATATGCACCATTTGTTCCTGTAACTGCTGGGACATATCTGTATCCATCAACCTGAACATCCTGATAAACATATTTTTCATATGCCCAACCAAAGGAACAAGAGATATTTTTCGTAGCTTCATAGATTGCTTTAATCATATAAGCAGTTTTCCTGTAGTCATCCCAGTTTCTAATATCAATATTTTCGTTATTCCTACCACCAACAAGAGCAGCATTGTTATAATAGGTAAAATCTGCAAAACCATCGCTGCTTATATAATCATGCTGTAATTTTAAAGTGAGTTTATCAGGTATAGCCTTTACATCTACTCCAAATCCATAATCATAAGTTTTTGTTCTTGGTTCTGCTAACCAGTTAAAGTTTGTGCCATTTTGTAAACCTAAAAAAGGATAGGGATTACCTGCAGGAAGTGCTGCATATCTTCTTTGGAACTGATCATAACGTATTTTTTCATAATCATAATAGGCGTTGAACTTAAGTATTTCGATAGGTGAATAATCAATATCTAAGTTAAATTCGTTAATTCTATTGGACCTGAGTCCAAGAGATACACCTTCATAATTTGCTTTTTTATATTTTGTTCCCATATTGATAGAAAGATTATTCGTTGGTACAATATCAAATTCTACTTTGTAAGTATCCATGTCAACTCTCGCCACATCAAACCTTCTTACATATTGTTCTATTATATTTGCTTCTCCCTGATCACCTGTTACAAGAATAGGTATTTTATGGTCCAGATCTCTGTGAAGTCTTTCAAAACCTATCCTTGCTGTTAAGAAATCAAGGCCAGTCCATCTTATTGTTGCTGAGTATAAGTTATCTTCATTTTTTGGTGAATCTCCACGATCTCTATCAATCTCTGTAAAGCTATATGCCAAATTGAGATAAAAATTTGCAGGCAACTTAAAACTAAGGTCGATACCATAATTATTTTTTTTGTAACCAAAAAGATGATTCGCAAAGGTATTTGCTCCATCTATTGTTACCACTTCATCTGACTCATTTTTTTTCTTATAAAACTTATAATAAACCTTTGCATCTAAAAATTTTACTGGATTTGATGTCAAAACAACGCCATAATTCAATACCCTAACCCTTCCATCAAAAAGCATATCACTTAAAATTATTGGATTAGAGCCGGCTGCTGTCACATAATAGGGAAATAAGCCAACTTCTGATTTAGTATTAGAATATCCACCGTTAATATTGATAGAGGAATTCAACGGCAAGGATGCTTTACCCTTGAAAGAAATTCTATGATATATATTATCGGGAGAGAGAGTAACGATATCAACTTGATTTGATGCTGCGATTGATGCGGGATTCCTGAATAAAAGGTTTGTTACATCATTTTCAAATTCGCTATATTGATACATAAGTGAAGCAAAGACGGTTTTTTTTGAATAGTCTAAATTGACCATCAAGGTGTCAGTCATACTGTCAACTTTATATGGTAGTTCAAGACCAATTCCCCCTGGAGTTGTTGCTGCTGCACCTGTTGGTAGAATACCCTCTTTTAATTCTCTTTTATAAGAAACTCCCAGAGATAGAGGCTTTATAAAATCTAGAGAAAAGCCAGCATTTGTTTCTCTTCTTTTAGTATGGTAATCAAATTCATTCCAGTTTTGAAGTATTGTTGTTGGAGGATGTGTGGGATAAACCAGATGATCAGTTCCAGCCCCCATATAAAGTGTACGAGCTTTAAATGTATAATTATGCAGTATCTCATTATATGTTATATAAAATGTTAATTTATCATAGCTTTTAACCAAAAATCTGTTGTCTTTAAATACGTCTAATTTAATTAAATAATCATTTGAATCATATTCTAATCTTACGGTTCCAAAAATCCCATCACCTGATTTTCTGTATTCATAATATTTTGATTCATTGCCATCAACGGAAACTAAACTTCCTAATATATCAACATTACCTTTCATTTTAGTTAATTCATTAGAAAAAGCTGGCAATGTAAAGAATAAGCTAAATGTTAAACATATTATTATTTTTTTCATACCTCACCCCCTTATCTTACAAACCTAAGTCCCCGTGTAGAAGGTCCATTGCTTCCATGTATATTAGAATGACAATTCAAGCATCCACGTCCAATTTGCCTATTTTTACCTGAAGTTGCACCACCTACAAAAGACTCAAAGGATGTATATGGTGTTCCAGGATGTAGATTCCAATCATGACAGGATTGACAGAGAAGTGGTTGTTTTTTTGAGAGCATTCTATTATGGTTGCTACCATGAACTGAATGACAATTTAAGCAGTTTTCTTCTACTGGCGAGTGCTCGTACATAAAAGGTCCTCTTTTTTCAGCATGGCAATTATAACAGAGCTCATTTACAGCATCTGCTAATATCATTTTTTGCCCAAAACCACCATGTGGAGTGTGACAACTCGAACATTTCATTTTATCCTCATTTACTGGATGATGAGATTGTTTATTAAATTGCATCTTAATATCTTTATGACAGGAATAGCATAAATCCCTCTCTTTAGCTATTAGACCTTTTTCCCTTTTGGAATGAATATAATGACAATCTGTACAGGCAACCCCATTTGATTTATGTTTACTCATCTCCCAGAAAGCGACAGCTTTACTTTCCCCGTGACAAAAAAGACATTTAGCAGATTTTTCTTCTGGATCTACTTTCTTTCCAAAGCTAAAGACTTCTACACCCTTACCACCACCTTTTTCCACATGCATAGCACCATTCGTGTGGCAGGTTACACACCCTTCATTATTAATAGGTGAACCTGATATGGACTTCTTACCATGTATCGACTCTAAAAAAGACTTGTAGTAATCTTCATGGCAACCTTTACAGGCTTCCATATCACCTCTATTCACATTACTAAAAGCGTTATTGCTATGAAGAAAAATTAACATGATCAAAAAAATAAACCATCTTATGTAAATAAATCTTCTCATCCAAACCCCCTTTAATTTTTACTTAAAAAATATAGTTTTTCATCTAATTTAACTTTTTTAACATATTATCAAAGTAAAAAAATATTTATCTTTCATTTTTTTGACTTTATTACTTTTTTGGTTAACTTTATTTTTTCGTAAAAAATATTGTAATTTAATGCATAATCGTTAAAAATAGACACATATGACAAAAACGCCTACGGATTATATAGAAATTTTCACAGATGGAGCCTGTAAAGGAAATCCCGGTCCTGGTGGCTGGTGCGCCATACTTCGTTATAAGAACTATGAAAAAATTTTATCAGGTTTCGATAAAAATACAACCAACAACCGGATGGAATTAACTGCTGTTATAAAAGCTTTAGAAATAATTAAAAGGAAAAGCTACATTAAAATCTATTCTGATTCTCAATATTTAATTAAAGGTATGACTGAATGGTTACAAAACTGGATAAAAAATGATTGGAAAAATTCCAAAAAAGAAGAAATACAA
>CALINM010000130.1 GCA_938045315.1 uncultured bacterium
GGAAAGATTTTTTTCCAGATCATAAGTTTAAATAAAACTAAAGAAGTTTATAAAGAAGAGCTTAAAAATCTCTTAGAGCATAAGAGAAAAGTAGATGGCTTTTATGATGAAGGACTCGTTACAAAAAACGAGGTTCTTCAGATAGATTTAGAGATAAGTAATACAAAACAAAAAATTTTAAAAACGGAAAATGAAATAGCAAATTTAGAAAAAACATTAAAGCTTTTAACTGGTATTGATAACCCAATTACGCTTAAGGACAATATTGAGATAAATGAAGACGAAATATTTAAGCCTTTTAATGCTGAAGAAAAATGGGAAGTTAAGATTGTTAAAACATTAATAAAATTGAAAGAAGAACAATTGAAAACTGTAAAATCTGAATACTATCCAAAATTATATGCTACTACTGGCATAGATTATCAGGAAAACAAGTATAGGGTTGATGACTATAATATTTTTCTCAATTTTGGTGTTAAAATGAACCTCTTTTCTGGTATGAGCACTAAAAATGAAACGCTATCGATAATTAAAGAGATTTCTGAATTAACAGAAAGATATAACCTGGCTAAAGAAATAGGTGAAACAGATTTTTTCTATGCTGTGAATGACTTTAAAACAACAAGATCAAATATTGAAGTTGCAAAAAATGGTGTGGAACAGGCCAAAGAGAACCTTAAAATTCATGAAGGTAAATACGAAGAGCATTTAATACCAATAACAGATCTTGTTGATGCGACCCTTCTTTTAACGAGGGCGAACTTAAATCTCATTCTATCTATTTATGAGAATAAAATTTCCTATCTTAGAGTTCTCTGGGCAAGGGGTAAAATTGATAGTCTGAGGGATGAAATATGACCAATGAAAAAGATACAAAATCAAAGAAAAAGATTTTTATTGTTATTTTTATTGCTACTCTAACTATTTTATTATCAGGGTACTATATTTATCAGAAAAACAAGAGCTATGTAAAGACAGATAATGCTTATGTTAAAGAGGATTTCACGATAGTTTCATCTAAAATAGGTGGGTCTGTTATTGCAGTACACGTCAAGGACAATGATTTTGTAAAAAAAGGTGATTTATTACTGGAAATCGATCCAAGGGATTATGAGGTTAAAGTGGAGCAGGCGAAGGTAGCTTTAATAGAAGCGAGAAATAGAATTGATGAATTAAAAACAAAAACAAAGGAAGTTGACGCTCTTATAAGCATTAGAGAAGCAGAATATGCAAAAGCAGAAATTGATTATAATAGAGCCAAAAGACTTTACGAAAAAAATCTTATCTCAAAAGATCAATATGAAAAAGCGGAAACGTATCTTAAGATTGCAAAAGGCAGCTTAGAAAATGCTTTAAGGCAAAAAGATACTATACTTGCAGCAATTGGCAAGAAAATTGAAGGAGAAGAGGCTATTATAAAAAGAAATCAGAAGATCTTAAACGAAGCGTCTTTGTATTTAGGATACTCAAAGGTATATGCACCTCAGGATGGTTATATTGCAAAAAAGAATGTGGAAATAGGTAACGTAATATCCCCAGGACAACCTTTGATGGCATTAGTCCCGATGAAAAATTTTTATATCGAAGCCAACTTCAAGGAAACAGAGGTGGGCAAAATAAAACCCGGTAATATAGCAGAAATAAAAATCGATATATACCCTGATTTGAAATTAGAAGGTGAAGTAGAAAGTATTTCACCAGGAACCGGTGTTATTTTCTCTATACTGCCTCCAGAGAATGCTACTGGGAATTGGATAAAGGTAGTCCAGAGGATTCCTGTAAAGATAAAAATAAATAATTTGCCCCCTGACTACCAGTTAAGACTCGGTCTATCATGTGAAGTTAAAGTAAAAGTTAAATGAATAACTGGATTAGGTTAGCTTTTATAACTTTAGCTGCTATGCTTGGCACCTTTATGGAGGTGCTTGATACTACAATTACAAATGTAGCTATTCCCCACATAGCCGGGAATTTATCTGTAAGTACAGATGAATCAACATGGGTAATTACATCCTATCTTGTAGCAAATGCAATTGTTCTTCCAATTACTCCATGGCTTGCTGGGATAATTGGTAGAAAAAGATTGTTTATGTTATGCGTATTAACTTTTACTGGAAGTTCTTTTTTATGTGGCATAGCTCCAAATATAGAAATTCTAATTTTAGCAAGAATTCTGCAGGGATTAGGTGGTGGAGGTCTCCAGCCAATTGAACAGGCAATTCTCCTCGAAGCTTATCCACCTGATAAGCGCGGACTTGCGATGGCTTTTTATGGGCTTGTTGTTGTTATAGCACCAGTTTTGGGCCCGATTGTTGGCGGATGGATAACTGATAATTACAGTTGGCGATGGTCCTTTTTTATAAATTTGCCAATTGGTTTTTTGTCATTTATCCTGATTTACCTCTTTATTGAGGATCCTCCCTATATAAGAAAGATTAAAAACTCCTTTGATTATATAGGACTATCTTTGTTAGCCCTTTTTTTAGGCACACTCCAGTTTATTCTCGATAAAGGTGAGAGGGAAGACTGGTTCAATTCAGATTTAATTATCTATTTTACTATTGTATGTGTAGTTTCTGGAGTTTTTTTCTTTTTATGGGAGAGAAAAGAGGAAGAGCCAGTTGTTGATTTGTCTTTACTTAAAAATTGGAATTTTTCCCTTTCAGTTATATTTATTACTATTTTAGGTGTATTACTATATGGAAGTATAACTCTTGTTCCTATTATGTTGCAGAATTTAGCTGGATACGATGCATTTAAAGCAGGGTTAGTGTTGGGTACAGGGGGCGTTGGTGGTTTCATAAGTATGTTTATAACTGCAAGGCTCATTACAAGAATTGATGGAAAGTATCTAATTTTATGTGGAGTAGTTCTACATACAATTTCAATGTTCTTGATGGCTTCATTAAATTTAGAAGCGAGTTTTTTTCAATATTGTATTCCAAGATTCATTCAAGGTTTATCGTTGGGAATGTTATTTATACCCATTTCTGTTGCTTCAGTGGCATATCTTCCTAAAGAAAAGATTGGTAGTGCTACAGGAATATATAATCTCATGAGAAATATAGGTGGTAGTATTGGTATAGCAATTGTTATGACCTTGCTAAATAGACGTGCCCAATTTCACCAAACAATGTTTGTTGATAATCTGCATCAATTTAACTACCAGCTGCAAAAGGCACAGGAGTATTTAAACGAATTACTTTCTCACCGAATTTTAAATTTTCCTGGATATGAAAAAATACTCTCTATTAAACTAATAGAATTGCAGATCGTAAAGGAAGCCTATTTAAAAGCCTTTCTCGATAATTTTCATATTTTTATTTTTTTGACACTTTTGATAGGCTTTGCAATTTTTCTCAAAAAAACTCCTAAGGGTAAAGATATAAGTCTTCATTAGAAAAACGTCTATTTTAGATAGGTTAATAAACGTTAGTTAAGCAAGATATTTAAAACCCAGTTTTTTAGCCCTTTCGATTACCTCATTATACTCTGTTTTAGTTATTCTTCTACTAAGTTCAGGGTAGAAACTACTTTTATATGCAGGGTAATATTGATCCATAATGTTTAATAAAATTTTTGTGGAAACTTCTTCTGCTAAGAAGTCTAAAACTTTAAAACTATTTTCAACATTATTAGGCAAAACTAAATGTCTTACAAGTAGCCCTCTTTTCAATAAGCCATATTCATCAATTATTAGTTCTCCCACCTGTCTAAACATTTCTTTTAAAGCAGCCTTTGCAATGGAAAAATAATTATTACAATCTGAGTATTTTATGCCCATCTCATTACTGCCATATTTAAAATCAGGCATATAAATGTCGATTACCCCTTCCAGTATCTTTAATGTTTCAATGTTTTCATAACCACCACAATTGTAGACAATTGGTAATTGGAGCCCCCTTTTACTTGCCCAATAAAGGGCTTTAAAAATTCCATATATTTGATGGGTAGGGGTTACAAGATTTATATTATGGCACCCCCTTTTTTGCAATTCAAGCATTATATCTGCTAAATCTTCATATTCAATATACCTGCCTTCTCCCGATGCACTTATTTCCCAGTTCTGGCAAAAGACACAACTTAAATTGCAGTTTGAAAAAAAAATTGTCCCCGAACCATGATAACCAACGAGCTCCTTTTCTTCACCGAAATGGGGAAAAGCGCTTGAAATATAAGGTTTTTCAAATGTTCTACAATATCCAGTTTCTTTTTTCAATCTGTTAACTTTACAGTTTCTTGGACATAAGGTGCAGGAGGATAAAATTTCTTCAAGTTTGTTTAGTTTCTCTTGCCAGTGTTTTTCTTTAAGACCTTTATAAGAAACTTGAATATTCATATGAAAATTAGCACTCCTTTTCAGGATTTATATTGCAAAAGTTTAGGGTTTGTTTTGGTCTGCTCTTATCTCTAAAGATGGTGACACCTTTTAAATTTGCTTCTATGGCAGCAAGAAAGATCTCTTTTACCGTATCTACACTTGCAGTTTCTGGAAGATTTATTGTTTTTGAAACAGCATTCTCCGTATGCTTCTGAAAGGCTTCCTGAATCTTCAAGTGCCAGATAGGTGATATTTCATGGGCAGTAATAAATATTTTTTTATCAATCTTTTTGCCCTCTTTCAGATACTTTTCATAAATTGGGTGAGTTTCCACAAATTCTTGGTCCAGTATATTTCTTTTTAAAGAAAAGGAAAAAACTGGTTCAATACCACTTGAAACCCCTGCAATAATGCTTATTGTACCTGTTGGAGCTATTGTTGTAACAGTAGCATTTCTTCTCTCTGGTTCATTTTTAATCGCATAAATGCTTTTTGGAAAAGCTGGGAAAGCACCTCTTTTTTTTGCCAATTCACGTGACTTTATCACAGCTTTTTCATTTATAAACTTCATCAGGTCACTGGCTAAAGTTAAGGCTGCCTGACTTTCATAAGGTATATTTAAAAGTATTAATAAATCAGCAAACCCCATAACACCCAAACCAATTTTTCTTGTTTTTTTGGTCATCCTTTCAATTGCATATACTGGATATCTATTCAATTCTACAACATTATCCAAGAAATGAACTGCATCAAAAACTGTTTTTTCAAGGTTTTCGTAATCAACATTATTGTTTTTAATGAATTTTGTTAAATTTATTGAACCCAGTGTGCATGATTCGTAGGGAAGAAGTGGCTGTTCACCACATGGATTTGTAGCTTCTATTTGCCCAAATTGAGGTGTGGGATTGGTAATGTTTATTTTGTCAAGATTTATTATGCCAGGATCGCCTGTTTTCCAGGCATAATATACTATATTCTCAAAAATTTCTTCTGCAGAAACAACTTTTTCAACCTTTTTTGTTCTTGGATTAACTAATTTTATATCACCTTTATTTTTTAATGCCTGTAAAAAATCTTTCGTTAGTCCCACAGAGATATTAAAATTTTTAAAAGCATCTAAAGAATCCTTACATGAAATGAATTCAAATATATCGGGATGATCAACTCGTAAAATCCCCATATTGGCACCCCGTCTTTTTCCCCCTTGTTTTATTATGGACGTTGCCATATCAAAGATTTTCATAAAAGAAATAGGACCCGAAGAGACACCATGAGTAGAAGATACTATATCACCCTTAGGTCTTAGTTTGGAAAAAGAAAACCCTGTCCCTCCACCGCTTTGATGTATCAGGGCTGTATACTTTAATGTATTAAATATAGATTTTAAACTATCTTCTATAGGTAAAACAAAACAAGCTGCCAGTTGTCCATTTTTTGTCCCCGCATTCATAAGGGTAGGAGAATTGGGCAAAAATTTTAGGTTTAAAATT
>CALINM010000131.1 GCA_938045315.1 uncultured bacterium
ATAGATATTGTAGTATCTGCCATTTCAGGCATTTCAGGGATTAAACCTACATATTATTCTGTGAACGCTGGCAAGTATGTAGCTTTAGCTAATAAAGAATCACTGGTTTCTGCAGGAGAAATAATAATTAAAAGGGCTAAAGAAAAAAAATCTGTTATTTTGCCTGTTGATAGTGAACATAGCGCAATATTTCAATTATTAGAAGGGAAAAGAAAAAAAGAGATAAGAAATATTGTAATACCTGCGTCAGGGGGGCCTTTTATAGACTATGAATTAGAGGAACTTAAAGATATTGATGTTAAAAAGGCTTTAAATCATCCTATATGGAAGATGGGTAAAAAAATTTCCATTGATTCAGCAACATTAGCCAATAAGGGACTTGAAGTTATAGAAGCTCATCATCTTTTCGGTATAGGTTATAACAAAATAAAAGTTTTAATACATAGACAGTGTATAGTGCATGGATTGTTGGAAATGGTTGATGGATCAATCTTTGCTCACATGGGATATCCAGATATGAAGTTGCCCATATCTTTTGCCATTTTATATCCAGAAAGGGTAAAAGCCGTAAGAAGATGTGGTTTAAAAGATTTTAGTAAATTAACTTTTGAAAGGGTAAATTTAAATAAATTCCCCTTTTTAAAATTAGCCTATCAGGTGGGAGTGGCAGGTAATTCTTATCCAGCAGTATTTAATACTGCTGATGATATTGCAGTTAATGCTTTTTTAAATGGGAAAATTAAGTTTTTAGATATATACAGAATAGTAAGAGATTCAATTGATGCCCATAGGGCTTTTAAAATTAACGATATAGAAGATATACATGAGATAGAGAAATGGACAAAAGATTTTATAAACAATAAAATTAGAAATTTATGAAATAAAGGAGTATTATGATAAGCATTCTGTCAGCAATTGTAGTTTTAGGTGTTTTAATACTTGTTCATGAATTTGGCCATTATGTTGTTGCGAGAATTATAAACGTAAAGGTATTAAAATTCTCCCTGGGTTTTGGACCAAAAATATTTGGGATAAGGGGAAAAGAAACAGAGTATCTTGTTTCTGCTTTTCCTTTAGGTGGCTATGTTAAATTGTATGGTGAGGAGTCTGAGGAAGAAGTACTTGAAGAACCAGAAAGGGCTTTTAGTAGACAAACCCCATTTAAAAAAATTGCTATAGTTATTGCTGGTCCACTATTTAATTTTGTCTTTGCAATAATAGTTTTTATTTCCTTTAATTTTTTTGGATTTCAGACCCTATCAAATGTTATAGGTGATGTCAGGGATGGTTATCCAGCAAAAATGGCCGGCTTACAGAAAAATGACAGGATAATAAAGATTAATCAGAAAAATGTTAGGACTTGGGAAGAAATATCAAACATTATAAAAACAAGTGGAAATATGACATTAGAGATTGTTTTTGAAAGAGATGGGAAAACATATTTTACGAGAATTAGTCCAAAAATTGAAAGAATTAAGAATGTATTTGGAGAAGAGATTGATATGCCTGTTTTAGGTATTGTATCATCAGATAAACTGATCAAAATATCATATCCAATACATGAATCTGTTTATAGGGGATTAAAGCAATTTTATGAACTAACAAAATTAACTTTAATTACAGTAGAAAAGTTAATTAAGAGAACTATACCTGTTTCTTCCCTTGGTGGACCAATTATGATATCCCAATTAGCAGGAGAAACTGCTAAATCAGGTATCTATACTTTTTTGGCTTTTATGGCACTTTTAAGTGTAAATTTAGGTGTACTGAACTTGCTACCCATCCCAATACTTGATGGAGGGCATATTGTATTGTTCTTAATTGAAGCAATTATAAGGAAACCTGTTTCAGATAGATTTAAAGAAGCATATACCTATGTTGGTATGTTAATAATTATTCTTCTCACAATCACAGTATTCTATAATGATATAATGAGAATATTTGCAAATAGATGAATTTCTTAAGTATTTCAACAACACAGTTAAGGGCATCGCTTAGTTATTTCCGAAGTGATAAAAATGTAATTAATTTTGATTTTTCAAGGGATTTAGCACCATCAATATGGCTTTGCCAATCTATCGATTTGATAGAAAAAAATTATAGAGATTTATTAGATACAATAGATTATATTGCTGTAGACATCGGTCCAGGGTCATTTACAGGTATTAAAGTAGGTCTTTCTTTTGCACAGAGTATAGCAATTTCTAAAAATTTATTTATTGTTCCAATAAAGTCGTGTGCTGGACTTGCATTTTTCGGTATTGATGGGTACAAGATAGCAACAATAACCAACGCCCACAGAAATCTTTTCTATTTTGCTCTTTATGAAAAAGAAAAAAATAATCTTAAAGAGATCATTGAAGTATCATCACTACCATTAGATCAAATATTAAAAGAATTGGAAAAATATGGGAAAGAAGAGATATGTACAATAACTGAAAAAGAAATTGAACATTTATTCTCTGCGAAGGGTTATTTCACGATTGCCAATATCCAGAATCTATCTTATGCTGTGGGAGAGCTAAGTAAAAAAATCAGGGAAAAGTTTAAAAATATCTTACCAGGAAATATAGAACCTTTATTCCTTAGGCAACCCGATATAAATTTTAAAGTGAAATAATTTTTTTATTGAAAATAAAATTTTTTTATGCATAATAAAGTTAACCTTTTGCGAGGAGGATTTTTATATGAATATACATGAGTATCAGGCAAAAGAAATATTAAAAAAATTTGGTGTTCCAGTTCCAGATGGCGGTGTGGCTTTTAATCCAGAAGAGGCTTATAATGTGGCTAAAAGGTTAAATACAAACATTTATGTAGTAAAAGCACAGATTCATGCGGGCGGGAGGGGAAAGGCAGGTGGTGTTAAGGTATGTAATTCACCCGATGATGTAAGAAAGGCAGCTCAGGAACTTCTTGGCAAGAAACTAATTACCCATCAAACTGGTCCTGAAGGTAAAGAGGTATTAAAAGTATATGTAGAAGAAGGTTGTGAAGTTGCTAAGGAGCTTTATTTGGGTGTTGTAATTGATAGATCATCTGGAAAAATTACTGTAATGGTTTCCAGTGAAGGTGGTATGGAAATAGAGGAAGTAGCTGCAAAAACCCCTGAAAAAATTCTTAAAGAAAAGATCAATCCTTCAATAGGAATTATGCCTTTTCAAGCAAGAAAATTAGCCTATGGACTAGGATTAAAAGATAAAGAAGCTCAATCAATGACAAAGTTTATAATAGCTCTCGTTAAATGTTTTGAAGCTTGTGATTGTTCCTTGGCGGAGATAAATCCTCTTGCGGTTTTAAAAAGTGGAGAGGTTCTTGCCCTTGATGCTAAGATGAATTTTGATGATAATGCCCTATTCAGGCACAAAGATATAGAGCAACTACGGGATTTTACAGAGGAAGATCCTAGGGAAGTAGAGGCAAGTAAATATGATTTGTCCTATATTGGATTAACAGGAAATATTGGTTGTATGGTAAATGGAGCTGGTTTAGCTATGGCAACAATGGATATTATTAAACTTCACGGCGGTGAACCAGCTAATTTTCTTGATGTTGGTGGTGGTGCTTCAACGGAAAAGGTTACAGAGGCATTTAAGATCATATTGTCTGATAAGAACGTTAAAGCAGTTCTTGTTAATATTTTTGGTGGCATAATGAAATGTGATGTCATTGCTCAGGGTATAATTGAAGCTGCAAAAATTGTATCATTAAAAGTTCCAGTGGTCGTAAGGCTTGAAGGTACTAATGTTGAATTAGGAAAGAAGATGCTCGCAGAATCTGGACTTAATTTGATTTCAGCGGATAGCATGAGTGATGCTGCAAGAAAAGTTGTTGAAGCTGCAAGAGGTAATTAATAAAAAGGAGGATTTAAGATGGCAATACTAGTTGATAAAAATACAAGATTAATTACTCAAGGGATAACGGGTAGTGCAGGGCTTTTTCATTCAAAGGGATGTAGAGATTATGGTACAAATGTAGTTGGTGGAGTTACACCTGGAAAAGGAGGCACTATTGTAGAAGGTTTTCCAGTTTTTGATACTGTCTATGAAGCAGTAAGAAAAACTGGAGCCAATGCATCAATGATTTTCGTTCCCGCCCCTTTTGCTGCTGATGCAATACTTGAAGCCATTGATGCGGGTATAGAGATTATAGTATGTATAACAGAAGGTATTCCAGTTCTTGATATGGTAAAGGTAAAAAATATTCTCAATTCAAGCAAAAGCAGGCTTATTGGTCCCAACTGCCCTGGTATTATAACACCGGGTCAGTGTAAGATTGGTATTATGCCAGGATACATTCATAAAGAAGGTAATGTTGGTTTAGTTTCAAGATCTGGAACGCTTACCTATGAAGCTGTTTATCAATTAACTCAGTTGGGCATAGGGCAATCTACATGTGTTGGTATTGGTGGAGATCCTATTAATGGGACTAATTTTGTTGATTGTATAAAATTATTTAATGAAGACCCTGATACGGAAGCAATCATAATGATTGGTGAAATTGGTGGAACTGCAGAAGAGGAAGCAGCACTCTACATTAAAGAGAATGTAAAAAAACCTGTTGTAGGTTATATTGCAGGTTTAACAGCACCAAAGGGAAAAAGAATGGGACATGCAGGAGCAATTATTAGTGGAGGTAAAGGAACTGCTTCTGAAAAAATTAATGCCATGGAGGAAGCGGGGATTATAGTTGCCAAAAGCCCTGCTGAAATTGGTGTAACGTTAAAAGAAGCTCTGAAAAATAAATAAGCTTCTTATTGGAGTAAATTATTTAGAAAAAGAAGTTTTTCTCCTAACTTCTTACCAATTTCATTATTTTAGTTAATGTTTAACTGTATGCTTTAGTGTTTGTAAGCTTTTTCTATATCACCAAATATTTAATAGCAGAATCAAAGATTACCGTGTACTTCTTCATGTCCGGGATAAGCATTTGCAAAGGAAAGAAGGTAATCTTTTGCTCTATTAAAGTTATTAGTTTCAAAAGGGCTTAAACCAGCAAAATATTTAGATGTTACATAAATAAGTATAGTTTAATTGTTTTATCAAAATGTCTGTTTGAATCAAAATAACTTTTATGAGAATTTCTCTAAAAAGCTATAGATTTTATAGATAGATGGTATTTATTGTCTTAATCAATGACAATTTTAAAATATTTTTCTACCAAA
>CALINM010000132.1 GCA_938045315.1 uncultured bacterium
TATCTTTTTTGATAATTCGAAGGCACAAAGGGTTCTTGCTTCTGGCACATAACCTATACTTAACTTTGACGTTTCCTGAATAAAGTGATAATCAAAAGATACATTATAGGCTACTATGACAGTGTCAGATGAGAAACGGAAAAATTCCTTTAAAGCTTTTCCAATTGTCGGAGCATTAGCAACAGCATCATCAGTTATACCAGTAACTTCTTTAGCTATTTGCGGTATTTTTTTTAGGGGGTTAACGAGTGTGGAAAAAGAATCTTTAATTTGTAATCCTTCTATTTTCACTGCACCTATTTCAATAATTCTATCTATTGGTGGATATTGAAATCCTGTTGTTTCCAAATCTACTACGGTATAATTTAAATCCTCTAACTCCGTTGAATCTATTTTTTTAAAAATATATTGATATAATTTTTGAAATTGGTCTACCAAATAATCAAGTAATCTTTCCATTACAATTTACCATTTTTAATAAATCTTATTACTGAAAGGGTATATAAAATTGCAATTTCAGTTTTTACAACCCTTTCCCCTAACGAGACAGGATAAAAACCATTATTAATAAGAAAATTAAATTCTTCCTCAGTTATACCACCTTCTGGCCCAAAAAAAAGCACTATATTATTTGCCTCTTCAATTTCCTCTTTACAATCAATAAAATTTGGTAATCCCATTCTTTCTGAAAATAAAATCTTTAAAGCATCTTCTGGGAAAGTGATTTCTTTCAAATTAGTAATTTCTTGAATTACAGGTTCTTTTGAAATATAAGAAACTCTTGAAGATTCATAAGCAATTTTTTTCAATCTTTCAATCTTTGCTTTAATTTTATCTTTTTCTAATTTTACCATGGTACGTTTCATGTTGACAGGAACAATTTTTGTAACACCTATAGAAGAAGCTATACTTACAACCAGCTCATTTTTATCTTTTTTTAATAAACCATAACAAAGGCATAAATCATAATTTATGCCAAAATCCGTTTTTAAAAAATTAAATTTTGCGATAAGTTTATTTTTTTGAATGTCTAAAATTTCACCTTCAAATTCCCTGCCCGTTTCATCAACACAAAAAAATTTATTACCCTTTCTTAATCTCATAACTCTAATTAGGTAATGAAAATTATTGCCTTCAATGTTAAGCTTTTCATTTTCTTTAAGAAGTTTTTTTAAAAAAATTCTTGGCACTGTCATATCTTTTGTAAAACAATTCCTGTCCAACAAAAATTTTTATCTTTTTTGTTTTTTATTGAAATTATTTTAAATGAATCCATAAAATTATCAATGATTTCTTCCCCCTGTCCCTCTAAAATCCCTGAGAGGATAAGAATACCATTTTCAATCAAAATCTTTTGAAATACAGGTTTTAATTTTATCAACTCATCTAAAATAATATTTGAAACGCACAAATCAAAATATCCGTCTTTATCTTCAATATTATCAGCAACGACTATCTTTTTACATCTATTTCTTTTTATATTTTTATAAGCTTCATTTATTGCAAGAGTATCTATATCTAAAGCATATATTTCATCTGCACCTAATTTTTCAGCAATAATAGCAAGTATACCCGTACCTGTACCTAAATCAAGTATTTTCATTCCCTTTTTTACATATTTAATTAAAAATTCTATGCATAATTTTGTAGTGGCATGACTCCCTGTACCAAAAGCAAAAGATGGATTTATTACAATTTTTTTATAACCCATAGGTACTTTATTCTTAAAAAATGTAGGTATGATGAAAAATGGTTTTATTAATATAGGCTTATGGAATTTACGCCACATGGAGTTCCATTTAATATTATCTTTAACTTTTTCATAAAAAATTTTTTTATCCTTCAAACAGTCGCTGAATCTTTTAAATTCTTCAGTATCATTAAAGTATACAATTAGTTCTCTATCTTTTTCCCAAATGCCACTTATATTGAAGAGATATAATATGCTTGAAATACGTTCCTTTTCTTCGTCATTAATATAATCAACTATTGCCTGCCACATGCAATAAGTATATAATGAATAAAAGCTTTTTCAAAAACTTTTTTGGAGTACTTATGACAAAAGACATTATCATTATTGGTGGTGGTCCAGCAGGTCTCACATCTGCAATCTATACCAGCAGAGCAAGGCACAGTACGCTTGTAATAGAAGAAAAAGCTGTTGGAGGGCAGATAATATTAACGACTGAAATTGAAAATTATCCAGGATTTCCAAAGGGCATTATGGGACCAGAGCTTGGAATGTTAATGGAAGAACAGGCTAAAAAATTTGGAACAGAAATTAAATATGATAGTGTGAAATCTATTAATATAGATGAAAAAAAGGTAATTACTGAAAAAGAAGAATATACTTGTAAAGCAATAATAATTGCAACTGGAGCAACTCCGTCCAAATTAAATCTACCTAAAGAAGAAGAACTAACGGGAAGAGGTATATCATATTGTGCAACATGTGATGGTGCTTTCTTTAAGGATCAAATTGTTGCAGTTATTGGTGGTGGGAACACTGCTGTTGAAGAGGCATTATTCCTTACTAACTTTGCCAAAAAGGTTTATTTAATCCATAGAAGAGACAAATTAAGAGCTGAAAAATGTTTACAAGAAAGATTATTTGAACATGACAAAATAGAAGTAATTTGGAATACTATTGTTGATTCCCTTGAAGGTGATGATTCACTAAAGGGTATTAACATCAAAAACAAAATAACAGGACAAATTTCTTTATTACCCTTAGATGGACTATTTATATTTGTTGGTTATACTCCAAAAACAGAATTTTTAAAAGGATTGTTGGAACTTGACGAAAATGGATATATAAAAGTAAATGAGAAAAATCAAACAAGTATACCCTGGATTTTTGCCGCTGGAGATTGTATATCAAAGCCTTATAAACAAATTGCTACAGCAGTTGGTGATGGGTGCACTGCTGCACTATCTGCAATTGCCTATCTCGAGGGGTATTGAATATCCGCTAAGTCTTATTATTCTATCGGTAATTGTAAGCCAATATTCTTTTAAATATTTTGGGAAAGCAAGTAATAAATTTAACCCACTACTTTCTTCAAATCTAAACTGAATAAAACATTCATCTTCACTGATGAGATCTAAAATTTCTATATCACTATCAATTAAAATCAATCTACCTATATAATTTTTCCTGATAGTCGCATAATATCTGGCCTTTGGAGTAAGTAAAAAAGATTCCCTTTCCTCTCGTGAAAATCTACTATTCCAAATAAAAGGTACCTGAAAAACAAACTCTACATAAAAAAATTCCCCCCTTTCATCAAAAAACTCTTCAAGTTCATCATAGTATTCAATTACTAATTTTACAAAATCCCCTACATCTTCAACCTTTATCCTATCATCAAAATTATTTTCTACTTCCTTTAACTGATATTCTGCAAAAATAATTTTTAAAAATTTTGTATCCACATCAAGGATATTTTCAATAGCATATTCTCTAATCTCATCGATCTGAGTTATTTTCACTCCTAACCAATATGCTACATATTTTGATGATAAAAAATACTGGATAAATTCTGGTAGCTTATCAATTTTTAAAGCTTCGTTGATAACCACTTTTCAACCATGTTATAGGCTTTGAAAAAATCATTTTCATCCAATCCCGCACCCATTGCTACAATCTTTGCAAAACTAAAAGTAATTAGATCCTTTGGACTATGAGCATCAGTATTGACTGTAATCATAGCACCATGTTTTTTCGCTAATTTTGCCACATGACCATTAGTAATATTATGTCCTCCCCTTGCTGTAATTTCAAGTATTACCCCTTTTTTTGCTGCTTTTTTTACGTCTTCTTCCCTTATCATACCTGGATGGGCAAGTATATCGACTCCTGCCTCAATTGCTGATCTATTAGTTCCAGATAAAACTGGTTCAACAGGGCTCTCACCATGACCTACAACTATTTTTGCACCCATCTTTCTTGCTTCTCTTACTGCCTCTTTCATAAGGGGAGGTGGAATGTGTGTCAATTCACATCCTGGAATAACTTTAATTTTACCTAAATCATTTATTTTTTTTGCTGCCTTAACAATATTCGGTATTATATGATCAAAAGAAGAAAAATCCATATGATCAGTCAATGCAATGCATTTGTAACCAATATTCTCAGCCCTTCTTACTAATTCAAAGGGTATTAAATCACCATCTGAAAATATTGTATGGGTATGCAAATCAATCATTTTCCCTCCCATGTTATAAATGACTCAAATAGCTTTTCCATATTTTTTATCACCAATTCTGAATTATTCAAATCTTTAGGTTCTAGAACAACATATCTTTTACCTAAATAGCTTAGAACGTCTCTAAAAATATCTCTTTTACCAATTACAATAGCACCAATGATATTTCTCAAAACAGACTCCAGTAATGGAAAATTTGGTATCATCCCACAAAAATAAAAAATATGTAATGATAAACTTTCTACTAAAAAAATCTTTCCCATATAACCCATTTTACTCTGTGCATTTAACAATTTTAAAACATTCTCACTGGCAGATTCAAAATTCAATGAATTAAAAAAATTTACAAGTGCATAAGCTGGTTGGGGATCGTTCATGAATATAACAAGATAAATATTATCAGTTAACCTTTTATCATAAAAAATTTTACCCAATTTCCTTTTAAGCTCTATTATAATATCAGAGGAGAAGTTTGTCCTGCTTATATTTTCATCTTTAACAATTGTTTCTATCTCTAAAATTCCTTTTTCCCATAGTGCGCATATTATTTTCAAAATTTCATAGTCTGGAGCATCAATATTATCAATTAAAACATTTATATCAGGAAAAATCTCAATTGCAGTAAGAACCTCTTTAGTAATTGGTCTTAAATTTTGAGGCAATTGATTTGTTTTAATTTTAAGCTTTAATTTTCCAGATACGGGGATTTGCTTTTTTAATTCCTCAATTTCATCAATCTGCCTTAACCCTTCCATTATAAGGCTATCCGAATTTTCATTAATCTCTTCAGTCATTGAAGGTTCACCGGGCAAAAATCTGAAATAACCGTCTTTAAGTCCTAAAATTCTATATAAAGCTTTGACTTTTCTTACATATCCCTTTTTAGCATTTATAATTCTTCCTTCATTTAAAACAACAACCCCAACTGGTACTTCTGATTTTTGCGTTTCATAAAGATACAGATTCCCTGTTCTTTTGTTAATAGATAATATTTGCAATAAATCAGTTATACTCATTTGTTTTAAGTTGCCAGCAAATTCTTCTTCAAATCTTCTATCATGAACATTTAGTATTTTTTTTCTGATTGTTAACAATATTTTTTTTATTTCATCTTTATTAAATGGTTTTAGTACGAAATAATCTACGTTTCTTCTAAAATGTGAAAGCTGTATGGATTTATCACTTATGTAAAAAATTGGAATAGATTCAGTCTTAGGATTTGTTCTTAAAATCTGACTTAGTTTAACCCCATCAATAAGTGGTAAATCAAGGGAAAGCATAATAAAATCAGGGACTTTCTGCAAAGCTAACTGTAAAGCTTCCACACCATCTTCAGCTTTTACAACATCATAACTATCTTTATCAAGAAGGTTTAATATATCCTCTAAATTTTTTTTATCCCATTCTGCTATAAGCACCTTAATCTTTCTCATTTTATAATTGCCATTGTAAATGATATTCTAATTGTAACTTTGATATTAATTCTTCAACTAATAAAAAATCGTTACTTTCGAAAAAAGTACCATTACTAGATAACAACATATAAGTAAAATGTTCATTTAAGGAAAGAACAAAATAAAAATTATTTAAATAGATTTTTTCTGATCCTACAGTAATTATACCCGGATAGTCCAAGTCTTCCTTATTTTCATTGCAAAAAAAATATATTTTAGTTAAAAGATTTTGAAAACTTTTATTGTTTAATAAGGGAAACACTTTTTTACCATCAAAAAAACCCACATATAAAACCCCTCTTCTATTGGGATGTATTTTTAATTCGTCAAGTAGTAATAAAAGATTTTCAAAGAAAATACTTTGATCTTTATTACTCCATATATATAACTTTCCCCCCTTGACGTCTGATTTATCACTCAATTTCAATAACTCTGCACAAATTTCTTCAAAACTTAGTTTGTGAAAGTCAAGTTTATATACCAGACTATTTTTACTAATATTCAATCGCACATTTAGATTATCTAAAAGATTCTCTAAAGTAA
>CALINM010000133.1 GCA_938045315.1 uncultured bacterium
GAAATTATTGCTCTTTGCACAAACCCATATTTTAAAAGCTCTAATATATCAATATTTTCCATTTTTATATTCCTTGCTCTAATTTTAGTGTTTAAGTTTAATTTTAAAGTTCCTAGTTTCTAATGTCTGTGACATATAATATGTTGCGCGTTATAACCAAAATAATGTTCCATTTTCTCTGATTTGCAAAATTCATCAAAGGTACCAAAAAAAATAATCTTTCTATCAAAATACATCAGTTTTTTAGCATAACTACCTACATTTCCAGTATCATGAGTAACAAGTATAATAGTAACCCTTTTATTTACATTAAGATTTTTCAAAATCTCAAAAAAATTCTCTCTCATTTCAGGATCAAGTGCTGTTGTGGGCTCATCGAGAATGAGTAGTTCTGGATCACTAATGAGTGCACGAGCAATAATAACCCTCTGCAACTGTCCACCTGAAACTATTGATATATTTTTATTTTTAATTTCTGAAAGTCCTAACGATGCAAGTAGGGAATCAACTTTTTTATAATAAATGGCATTTAACTTTCCAAATTTGTTTAGCTTACTAACCAAACCTAAGGCCACAATTTCTTGAACTGTGGCTGGGAAAAAGGGAGCTAAACTTAGTCTTTGGGGCACATAACCAATCCTGTCCCATTTAGTGAAAGACTCAATAGGTGTGTCAAATAAACGTATCTCACCTCTCTCTCTTTTTACTAAATTTAAAATTGTTTTCAGTAGTGTACTTTTTCCTGATCCATTTGGTCCAGTTAAAGCTACATAATCTCCTTTTTGTAAGGTAAAATTAATATCTTTGAAAACTTCTCTATCCTCATACTTTACAGCTAAGTTTTTTACATCAACTACTGACATTCAAGGCCTATCCTTAATTGATTAAGATTATATTTCATCACATCAATAAAAGATATTCCCCTTTCCATATCTTCTTTGCTTAAATTATGAGCGGGATTGATTTTTAAAAGGGTTACCCCCGCCTCTTTTGATAGTACTTCTCCTATCCTCGGCGATATTAGTTCTTCAAAAAAAACATATCTTACATTATGTTTTTTTATCCCTTTGATCATCTCACTAATTCTTTTGACTGTAGGTTCTTCCTCGGCTGATGAGCCTTTGTAAGCTGAATAATATTTTAAATTATACCTTTTCGCCAAATAATTAAAAGCAAAGTGACCAGCATGAAAGAGATATCTTTTTTTGCACTTACTTAATACTTTTTCAAATTCTTTATCAAGCTCTGTTAAAGCATCTTTCAAAACCTGCGCATTTTTTGTATAAAAATCACTGTTTCTCTCATCTGCAAGCACAAGACTGGTAAGTATATTATCCACAATAACCTTTGCATTATCAAAATCTAACCAAACATGAGGATCATTAATACTTAAATTCATCTTGCCATGTCCATGTTCATTTTCATGTTCATGTTCATGTTCTTCGGGATACTCTTTTACCCCTTTGCTTGCTTCCACAATTATTATTTTATCACTGTCAATACTCTTTATTATCTTTTCAACCCATCGTTCCATGTTCTTCCCCAAATAAACAAAAACTTTTGACTTATTTATTTTTATAATATCTTCAGGTTTAGGTTCAAAACTATGTGCTTCAACCCCCGGGGGAAGTAAGAGATGTGCCTCTATTTTATCCTTTCCTATTGCTTTTACAAAATCATATAGAGGAAATAGTGTGGTTACAACTGTTATTTTTCCCTTTCCATTATTGGTTTTAGAGGTATGGCAGGAAGAAAAAGCAATTAAAAGCAAAAGGAGAAATATAAAACTATATCTCATTTTGTACCTCCTAAACTACTTTCTATATTCATACAAACATTACAAATTCCATTTATTTGAAAAATGTGAGAAATTATTTTCCCCTTTATCCTTTTACTCACATAATTAATCACTTCTTTTTCAGGGCAATAATCAACATCAGATACCCTTTTGCAGGATATACAAACAAAATGGTGATGATGATCCTTATTATTGCAAAAATAATAGTAAAGTTGCCTATCAGGATGAATTATTCTGAATATAACCCCACCTTCTGCAAGATCTTCTAAATTTCTATAAACTGTGGGAAGTCCAATTTTTTTAAATCTTTTTTTCATCAGTTGCCATATTTCTTCAGGGCTTTTGAAATAGTTTTCCCTATCAAGGATACTTAAAATTTCTATTCTTTTGGGAGTAATCTTAAGTTTAAGTTTTTTTAAAATATCAGAGTATTTATTTTTCATAAAAATACCAAATGAAAATCATTTCTATTTATAACATAACATTTTGAAATGTCAAGATTTTTTAAAGGTTATCCAATTTTAAACCTTAAAATTGTCAAGTTCCTCCAAGAGGGTTTTCATGCTATTTTCGAGGGAGTTTATAGATTCTGTCATTTTTTCTGATAGCACAAAGGTATCTTTTGATATGTTGTTTATGGAATCAAAGATAATTACCATTTTCTGAGTATTTTCTTTTTGCACAGAGGTTATTTTTGCAATTTCAGCAGCTTTTTCTGCCACATTTACTATTAATTCCTGTATCTGATTATTGCCAGCCCTTTGTTCCTCCGTCGCAGTCTTTAATTGCTCACTCAAATTTTTTATTAATTCCCCAGTTTCTATTATATTTTTACTGCCCACAGTCTGTGCTTTTATTGCCTTTGAAATTGTTTCTATTTGAGTTTTGATTACATTTACAGTATCAGTAAATTGCTTTATGGCATTTGCTTGTTCATCCGTTGCTTTTCTTATAACCTTTGTTTTTTCTGCTGACAATTCAGAACTTTCTTTGATTTTTAATAGTGCTTCATTAACCATATTAACTAATTTTACCCCCTCATCAACCTTTTCGAGACCTATCTTTACCATTTTTACAGAGGCTATCGTATCTTCTTTGACAGATTCAACAATTTCCACTATTTCCCTCGTTGACTTAGCGATTTTTTTGCTAGATCTTTTATATTATCCGCTACTATACTAAAACCCTTTCCGCTATCTCCTGATTGGGCTGACAAAATAGCAGCATTTAACATTAACATGCCAGTCTGCTCAGCAATTTCGTCTATAACACTAATAATTTTACCTATATTCTCAGATCTTTTTCGCAGTCTTTCTATGGTTTGGGACAATGATAATACAGAATCTCATATATGTTCCATTCCTTTTATTGCCTTTATTGACGCATTTAGTCCCTTCTCTTCGGCCTCCTTTGCCACCTTTTCAGCTATAGACGCTGACTCTTGAGTAGAATGTTGCACTTCTATCAATGACATATTTATTTCAGTAATGCTTGATGCAGCATCTTCCACTGAACTTGTTAGTTTATCTATACTAATTGATATATCAGAAATTGATTTAACTAATCCTTCCACTGATGATGCAGACTCTTTTGCAGAATTACTAAAATGCCCCGCATTTTCCGCAATTTGGTTCATAGACCGGGTTAACTCAACAACTGCCGATGAAGCAGTTTCTGAAGAATCTACCAGTTTATCAATTTCGAAAAAATATTGTTTGCACCCTTATCAATATTTTCTGCCATATGTTTTGCTTCCGTTATTGAAACTTGCTGTTCTTTGGACCCTTTTTCTACGTTTTTAGAAGAATAAACAACACTTTCAAGGATACCAAATGCATTTTTCGCTAATTCCTTTACATCTACTACAATAGCCTTTAGTCCACTAATTAGGTTATTTAGATTTTTTGCAAGTAATCCAATCTCATCTTCATTACTTAATTCAATTTTTACTGTCCAATCGCCTTTAGAAACCTTATCTGTTTCATTTTTAAAGATGAAAGATTGGTTAATTTTCGCAAAAGATGTCTTTTCAACTACTTTTATTCTTTGAAAGGAAACTACTTTTTTTTAAAAACCAGGGCATTATCATAATTATTGATACTAACAATACACCGACTATCAGGGGGGTAAAATTTCTCTTTGTTATAAGTTCAAAAATACTGCTACCAAAATATACATATGCAATACAGGCGGGTAGCATAGAGAAGAATGAAGCAACAAGATAAGGCAAAAATTTTATGGGTGTAATGCCAAAAAGATAATTTAAAACAGGAAATGGGAATATGGGCACAATCCTGGTAAAGGCTACAACTTTCCAACCATTCTTTTCTACAAGACTTTTTAGCCTCTCCCACTTTCTTATACCAAACATTCTTTTTACACTATCATGAAATATGTACCTGGAGAGTAAAAAGGGAAGAGAACTTCCCATAGTGGCACCTGTAATTGCAAAAACTACCCCCCAAAAGGGGCCCCATAGCATTCCTGATACAATTGTCAAAATAAGGCTGGGGAAAAAAATAGAAGGTCCAATAGTATAAATAAGCAAATATATTAGAGGTGCCAAAAATTTTGATGTTTTTACAAAGTTAACCAGTTTATCTATGGTTATTAACTGGTTTTTATGCAAATTTTGCACAATAAAGATACCAATCATTATCAGTAAAAACAGAAAAATTTTTGTAAAATTTATCTTTGTTCTCAATGATATGTAGAAGCGATTAAACCATTTGTCTTTTTCTTCCAGGGGCTTATTAATATTTACACCACTAATCACTTCAAAAATATGTTTTGCCTCAATATTATACTTCATAAATCTATTTTTGCAACCCATGCATGAAGTTAGAACCCTTCGACTTTTCGCTAAATTCTTTATTTTCTCAAGAAACTCTTTAGACACATCTTTATCTAACTTACTGGCAGAGCCACCAAGCCCACAACAGTATGGATTTTTTATGCTTTCCATGTTCTTATAAACAAAATTTCTCTCCATGTAATTTATTATCTCTCTATTTTTAAAGTTAGGACAGGGATGATGGAGAATAAAATCATTTATGGGTTCTTTTATGTCCTCTTTACTTAATAATTGAGAAACATGAATTAATTCAAAGTCATTCATATATTTCCTGAAAATCTTATAACAATTCCCACAGGCAAAAACAATTTTTGATGTCCCGGTTCTTTTAAGTTTTTCTTTCAGATTTTTTAAAAAGTTTGATAAAGTAGATACGTCACCATTCTGAAATAAGGGATCACCACAACAGTGAATCGTTATACCTATCTTTTCATTCATTTTTACTTCTAAGCACTTTTTAATTCCATATACAATCTTACTCCCCATTGATAACAGGGAACAACCGGGGAATAAAATTGTCTCTCTATAATCAACATGAGATATAGGAAATCTACTCATGATATTTGTAAAATTTCTTGCTGATTGAATGGCCTGTATTACTTCCTTTGAAAGGCTTCCTTCTTTTATCATCAATGTTTTTAAGCTATAAAGCGCCCTCGAAGGTTCAAGATCTAAGGGACATAATATATCGCATGCTCCACAATTTGTGCAGATAAATACAGACTGATCTTTTTTATTATAAATATCCCTCGGATATCCATATTTACTGAGATAGGGACAAATAAGGCAATTACCACAAAAGCTACAATCCTGTATTTTCAACTACTTATACTCCCGAAGCATGATGAACCCTTCTTTGCTGTACAGCCATAGCAATGATTATCAACTCTTACTATTATGCCCTTCAACTCATCAAAAGATTTAATATGAAAAATATCTCCTCTTTGAAGCCCAAGAGCGTTATTAAAATCGCAATCATATATCTTTCCGTCATAACCAATGTTGATTAAGCTTTTACACATAAGGTTATCGATATTTGTGATGTTAAAATTGAGATGTAACAGGGACATATAATTATCCAATAAACCAGCATTTTTAAGATACTTTTCGAACCTTCCCACAGGTATGTTAGTTAAAATGGCAAGGTTGTTAAACTTAATCCCAAAAGCATCTTGAAGCATTCTTCTATAAATTTCGCCAACCCCATCAGAGGGTAGCTCTAAATTGACAGGATTGTACACTATAGTGAGCTCTTTTTCTTTACCAAAACCAAACTCATTTAGTTTTTTAAGCATATCAATTGATTTTTTAAAAACTCCTTCTCCTCTCTGAGCATCAAGCTCCTTTTCATCTAAAGAAGGTAAAGAGGCAAAAAGTGAAACACCATTATCTACTAACAGCTTTAAAAGGTCTTTTTTATTTTCTAAAGCTGTTAAATTTGTCCGAAATATAATTTTGGGTACAATTTTTTTTACAGTGGACACAAAAAAGCCTATGTGCGTATTTAATTCAGGAGCTCCCCCTGTTATGTCAACAACATCTACCTCTGAGTTCTGAAGAAGTGCTATAATTCTTTCCATAACATCTTTTCTCATAACTTTATCATTCTTTGGACCCGCCGATATATGACAGTGTTTACAAATTTGATTACAAAGGTCACCTACATTTACCTGTACTATACTCACCTTTTCTTTTTTTATTTTTTGCCCCAGTCTATCGATTTTATCTTTAAAACTAATGAATATAGTTTCTTTACCACAACAATTAACATACTTTACCTTTTTCTCACCCTTATATGCTGCAATAGTTAGGGAATAAAAATTAATACCATCAACAATGCGCCAGGGATTTTCATCTTTTTTAATTACTTCAATATTTTTAAAGCCAGCCTCCCTAAAAGCATTAATAAACATATCTTCTCTCATTGCTCCTGAAATGCATCCAGACCATAAATCAGGATCTTCCTTCATATACTGGGGAACAGCCCTATGGGACACAATATCACTGATAATTGCCCTGCCATCTTTTTTAAGCACCCTATAAATTTCACTGAAAAGCTTTTTTTTCTCCTCATCCCTTACAAGATTAAGCACACAATTAGAAACGACAACATCTATGCTATTATCGCCAATCATAGTTTCGTATTTCTCAAGTTCCTTTATCTTAAACTCAAGATTTAAATAGTCATCTATACTTTTAATGGCGTTTTCTTTTATAAAAGCATCTAATTTCTCCAGATCCAGTTTTAAATTTTGAATTCTTCCCCTTCTAAATTCAAAATTTTTGTATCCCAGCTTTTTCGCGACTTCATCCTCATACTTTCTTGCAAGGTTTAGCATTTCACTGTTCATGTCTACACCAATAACCCTGCCCCTTTCGCCAACCACCTGAGAAATTATATAAACAAGTTTACCGCCCCCTGACCCCAAGTCAAGAACTGTCTCACCTTCAAGAATATATTTAGAAGGATCTCCACAACCGTAATCTTTTTCTAAAATTTCTTTAGGTATTATTTCAAGATATTTAGGGTCGTAAGATATAGGACAACAAAGAGTTCCTTCCCAATCCTTAGATGCTCTTTTGTATCTTTCATATACCATCCTTTCTTGATCCACTTTCTTATCTCCTATTTGTAAAACTTGATTAACGTTTCAGGCTTAAAACCTAAAAAGAATAGAAGAACGATTATAACATTTTTCATGCTATGTAGTATGGGATACATTATACTTCCTCTCTCAAGCTTCCTTGCTGAAACTATAATATTTTTTTTAACTTTCTTTATTTTACCCCTTTTTCTTAACCTTATGATAAAATCAAGATCTTCTAAAAATGGATAGTTTTTAAAACTACCTATCTTACTGCATAACACTTTTCTAAAAAAAATGCCCTGATCCCCATAGGGTAAATGGAAAATCATTGATCTCAAATTCGCAAAAAATTCTACAAGTTTTACTGCTGTCCTTTCAGAATCAAATTTTAGCCTAAAAAAGCCCCCAACTTCATCTTCCTTTAACGAAAAATCATCTATAACAACATCTTCAGCCAATAAAGTATCTGCATGCATAACAAGTATTGTATCTCCCCTGCTTATATCAATCCCTTTGCTAATCTGAGCTCCTCTGCTTTTTGTAGTTTTGAGTATTTTACAGTTGTAAGTTTCTGCTATCTTTATTGTATTATCTTGACTCCCCCCATCAACAATAATTATCTCAAAGGGATTTAGTTTACTAAGTCTAATAAGTGTTTTTTCAAGATAACAGCCTTCATTTATTACGGGAATTACAACTGACAACTTCAATTTATCTCACAAAGCCCCGTATGGGGGAACCCCTGAATTCCCCCTTCCAAAATGAATAGTCTTTTTTCACTAATGCCCATGCTCTTAATATAATCGTATGTATTTTTTGCAGCTCCAGCACCCCTTGGACAAATAATCACAATGTCTAACTCATCTTTTTTTATTTTTTCTATAAGGGCATCTAACTTTTTTCTATCTTCTTCTGTTTTAACTGGATAGGCCCCCGTTCCAAAAGAACCTTTAATATGTTTTTTCTGAAAATCTTCTGGTTTTTGAACATCTAAAATATGCATTTTTTTTCCGCTCTCAACCCATTTTTTAAACTCGTTAGCATTAATAAAATTATAGTTTTGGGCTTCTACAGACCTTGCAAGAACAACAAAAAATAAAAATAAAAGTACTTTCTTAATATTTTTCCTCCTACTTTAGTTTATAAATTAAAATTATGGGATAACCATCTTTAGTAGGTAAAATTTCTTTATTACCCTTAAAGTGTGAATTAGGTAATATGAACCTTTGTATAGAATTAGTCATAGGATAAACAGCATTACTTGTAATAGAAATCCAGCAACTTTCCAAGCATGTAATACAACCTGTTTTTTGTTCTTCTGAAGCCCTTCTGTTGCCCCCAAACCTTATTTTAAACCCCTTACCTGTAGAATCCTCGAATATTTGTTTCAGAGAATACTCTTTACCATCAACTAAAGCTGTTACTTCAAGTTCATCTCCTTCTACATATTTGCCCACACTATCTTTATTCAAGTTGTTGCCCGGTATTGCACCTATTTTAATAAGGGCATCATAAAAATCAAGTTGGTTAACATATGCCTTTAGAATTGCCCTATCTCCAAATCTACCATCTTTAAAAACTACTCCCCAGTGAACAGTGGGCTGATAAAGATGCATCACATTAAGCTCAGTATAAATAAGAACTTTCTTATCCTTCTCATCGATAAGAAGGGGTGTTTCTTTATTGGGTAAAAAATCCTTCTTCAATGAATATGCTTCAAATAAGGTAAATAACATAGCTCCCATCACAATACAGAGCTGAATTAACCTTTTCATGTTTTTATTTTACTGATTTGGAAAACTATCGTCTAATTGGTAATATAAATTGATCAAACTAATTTAATAGAAACTATCTATTTAAAATATTTCAATCTTTTGATAAATCATTGAAATCACTTTTTTATATACAAAAATCAATTTTACAAATTATAATAGTTTTGTGAAAATCAAGGTTTTTTTTGTAAAAAAAAGAGATAATTTTTATAGTTTGGCCACTTTATATGCTGCTATTGAAAAAATTGAAAATATTTATCCAGAAATAATTCCCTATCCCTGCTTGTTAGAATTAAACATAAAAAATATGCCCTATGACAAAATCCTTTTTTGTTTTTCCTATAATACAATTTCCTTTTACAACGAACTTGAAGAGTCAGAAAGATATTTAAAAAAATTCAAATACGATAACACTTTGTTTATAGCTGGAGGTCCTCATCCCTCTGCAAAACCTGAAGAAGTTATAAACATAGGTTTTGATACAGTAATAGTTGGGGAGGGGGAGCAAGCTTTAATAGATTTAATTGAAATGTTAAAACAAAATATATTACCTCCAAAGATTATCAGAAAATCCATTGATAATTTGGATAAATTCTCATCATTCCCCTCGAAATCTTCCCTATATAAACCCATAGAAATTACTCGCGGTTGCCCGTACGGTTGCTATTTTTGTCAAACTAGCTATCTTTTTTCAAAAAAATTGAAACATAGAAGCATTGAAGATATTAAAAATCATGTGAGTTTAGCATTCGAAAGAGGGATCAGAGATTTTAGATTTATAACACCAAACGCATTAGCTTATTTAAGTAATACAAATAAAACTCACTTAACTGCTATAAAAGATTTACTTTCTTCCATTAGAAGCATTATTAAAGACAAAGGAAGAATTTTTTTTGGCACTTTTCCTTCAGAAATAAGACCTGAATTTGTAAATGAAGAAGTAATAAAAATTTTAAAAGATTATGTAGATAATAAAACACTTCACATAGGTCTTCAATCGGGTAGTGAAGCAATGCTTAAAAAGGCTCACAGAGGACACACTGTTAAAGATGTAATTAATGCAATGGATGTTTCACTAAAAGGAGGATTTAAAGTAGATATTGACATTATTTTAGGCATGCCGAATGAAACTCATGAGGATATGCAAAAAACAATAAACTTTATAAAAAATTACTCTAACGAAAAAGTCAATTTTCATGTTCATTACTATATACCATTACCCGGTACTCCATGGGCTAATTTTCCACCTACACCATTGCCAGAAAATGTAAAGAAAGAATTAGAAATACTGGTAGGAAAAGGGAGGTTATGGGGGGCATGGAAACGCCAGATGGAGTTTTTTAGACTCATTGAAACAAAAAAAAATTTAAATAATAAAACTTTAGATTTAAAATTAACCACATGTTAGAAAAAACTAAAGTTAAAAAACCAATTTTACAAATTTCTTTATACATTCTTTGTATAGCAATGTTTGCTCAATTTTCTTTAAGTCTTGTTCTTAATATTGTAGGCTACTATTTAGATATGAAAGAGACCCTTCGAAAAACTGGTGAATCCAAAATCGATAAAATTAACCATTTTATTGAAAGAATTGTATCCTTAGGAGTACCTATTAGTGAGATACCTCAGCTAAATCAAGAATTAGAAAAAGAAGTAAAGGACGATATTTTTCAATTCTTTACTGTTATTGATGAAAATAATAATATTTTATACCATAGCGATCCCATAGTAGTGGGCACAAAATTTCCAGTGGAACAAAGCAAATTGGTGTCAAAAAAAGAACTTAAAGCAGAAATATTCCCTTACAATGACGTTTTTTTAATCGCTAAACCAATTTATGATTATAAAAAAACAAAAATAGGATTTATTATAGCAGCATATTCGCCAGTAGTAATTTATAAAAAAGTACTCTGGGTTTTTCTAAGAGCTTCGTTAGCTTTCTTCATAACAGGCATGTTAGGCATCGCTCTAATTGTTTATTTTTATAGACGTAAGATACAAAAGCCATTAACAAAACTTCTTGAAGGGCTTGAGAAATTTAAAGCAGGACAATTTGAAGAATT
Organism: uncultured bacterium; assembly: GCA_938045315.1. Classification (GTDB taxonomy): domain Bacteria; phylum CALINM01; class CALINM01; order CALINM01; family CALINM01; genus CALINM01. Next base: position 11,076 of record CALINM010000133.1, read on the forward strand.
AGAAACAATAGATGAAGATTCTGAAATTGGTGCAGTTATAACATCTATTAACAGCATGGTTACAACTCTTAAAAATACCTTTATTGAGAAAGAAACATTACTGAATAAACTAAAAAATGAAGAAGAGAAACTAAGAAAGATAATAGAAAAAACTGAGATGGGTATCGCAGTAATAAAAAATGATAAATTTGTTTTTGTAAACCCCGGATTTATGAAAATATTAAAGATTGACTACGCCTATCATTTGATTGGAAAAAGTATATATGATTTCTTTTCACCCAGTGAAAGATTTTATTATCGCGAGGCATTCAATGAAGTTTTGGAAAAAGGTGAAAGAAAAACTTTTGATAGTGTCAAAATGTATGATGCTAATAATAACGAAATATATTGCACTCTTGAAGCTTCCCTTCTTGAAACTTCTGAATGGGGCAAAAAACTTTTGAACTTGACTTTCCAGAATATAACCGAAAAAGTATTTTATATGGAAGAGTTGAAAGCAAAAAATAAAGAATTGGAACAAATGATCGAGAAGTATAAATCAACACAACTGGCTTTACAAGTTGCCAATGAAAAGTTAGAAAATGCACTTAGTGCTGTTGAAAAAGCTAATGAAGAATTGAAAAAGATTGATAATATGAAAGATATTTTCTTCTCTACAATTACTCATGAACTTAAAACACCTCTTTCTTTAATTCATGGATATATCAGTATTTTAAAATCTGATAATAATATAAAGTCATCCAGCATGACTATGGATATTGTAAATGCTATTGAAAGAGGTGCAAAGAGGCTCACAAGTTTAACAGAAGAGATAATGGAACTTATGAAAATTCGTTCAGGCAAGTTGGTTCTTAATCCCACCCTTACTTACTTAAAGTTTATTTTAACACCCCTTATAAGTGAGTTAGAGCCTCTTTTAAAATCAAAAAACTTAAAAGTTGAACTTGTTAATATAGAACAAATGCCCCTATTAAACTTAGACATAAAAAAGTTTGAAACTGCATTAAGAAATATTCTCGTAAATAGTGTTAAGTATTGCAAAGAAAATGGAAAAATAACAATCAGTAGCTCCATTGAAGCGGAAGGAGAAAATAAGTATGTTAAAATTGCTATAAACGATGAAGGATGCGGGATTTCGTCATTTAACATTGAAAAAATTTTTACTGAATTTTTCACTCTTCCGCCACCTCAAGCTGGTAAAGAGTTACCAATCAGAGGAACTGGGTTGGGGTTATCAATTGCAAAAGGTATTATTGAAGCCCATGGTGGAAAAATATGGGCAGAAAGCCCTGGATATGATCCTGAAAAAAATCCTGGTACTACTTTTTATGTAAAAATACCTATTTAAGAGTAAAAATACTAGTTAAAATTTCTCCAAGAATTGGTATTTCTTCATCTTTAACAGTTCTTAGATCAATTAAACAAGCGTTTTCCTTTCTTCTTACAACCACAGGTGGTGTTGTATTTAAAAGCTTTTTTGCCAGATCTTCTTCTGTCATTGCAGGATGGTTAATTTTTAAAACCCATGTTTTTAATTCTACATCAGGAAGGCTACCACCTCCTGGCGTTGAATAATCAGTTGTTAATTTTAAAAACTGCCTATCAATTTTATTTTTTAATATTTTTAAAAGCTTCCTTCCCCTTTTTTCTATTTTATCAATAGGTTCAAGCAACATATTTAGAGCAGGAGAATACTCATATAAACCCAGTGTTAAATAATAAAATAATCTTTCAAGATAATAAATGGTAAATTTATCAGACCTCAAGGCTCTATAAAGGGGGTTTTTCTTCATTTTTTCTATGAGATCTTTTTTCCCTACAATTATTCCTGCCTGTATTCCACCTAAGAGTTTATCTCCACTAAAAGATACGATATCAACCCCCTTACTTATTTCTTCATTTATTATTGGTTCCTCTTTACTAATATTTTTTACAGCATAAATTGCACCACTTCCTATATCAAAATAAAAGGGTATGTTATATTTTTTTGACAACTCCACTAATTTTAATGATGGTACCTCTTCTGTAAAACCCTTTAATACAAAATTACTGCGATGTACTTTTAATATTAGCCCCGTATCATTATTTATAGCTTTTTCATAATCAATAACTTTAGTCTTATTTGTAGTTCCTACTTCTTTAAGTATTGCACCTGAAGCTCTCATAATTTCTGGCACTCTAAAAGAACCACCTATTTCAACAAGCTCTCCCCTTGAAACTATAACTTCTTTGCCTTCTGATATTGTATTTAAAATTAGCAAGCATGCTGATGCATTATTGTTAACAACCAGGATATCCTCTGCATCAAATAAATCAGCCTTTAAATGTTTTAGTCGTGAGCCCCTTTTACCTTCCTTTAGTTCGAACTCTAAATCAGAATAATTACAAATTAATGGTTTTATTTCATCAACTATTCTCTCTGAAAGGGGAGCTCTTCCCAGATTGGTATGAATTATTGTACCTGTAGCATTAATAACCCTACTTATTTTTGAGGAAGTTATTTTTTTTATGAAAATTTTTAAATTTTTCTCAAAGTTTTCCTCTGAAAACAGATCATCTTTTTCATTAAATGTCCCATTTCTAATAGATGATCTTTGTTCATTTAGCATAAGGTTGATTGCTTTTTTTACAATTTCTTTAGGATAATCAAAAACCTTGACCTCTTCTCTTTCTAATAGGACATCAACTTTGGGCAGGTAATCTCTAAATTTGTTCATATTTCAATTTTTTCCATTTGATTTAAAACATATTCTCTAATCACATTCTCTTCAGGCACTTTTTCTATAATTTCTCCATTATCAATATAAACTTTAAGTAAACTAAAAGTTTGACCACCACAATGACAGTTTTTTTTAGTTCCCAGAGGTACAATAAAATCTCTTTGGCAATCATTACATCTCAATATATCCTTTCTGCCCGAATGTTTGCCCCGCTTAGCGCAAAACTTACCTTCCACTTCCACAATATCCATTGAAAAATCTATTGTAGAAGCAGAACTTATTGCTGTTCCAACCCCATAACCATCGCAATATTCATTAAGATTTTTTATTTTATCCTCATCTATACCACCCGATACCATTATTTTAACCCTTTCAAAGCCCCTAATATTTAGCTCCCATCTCACCTCATCAAGCAACCTCCTGAAGTCTCCCCTTCGAGAGCCCGGTGTATCTAACCTTATACCAAAAAGTTTATCTCTTAAAGCACTTGCTACCCTTATAGCCTCAAACTTTTCATCTAAAAATGTGTCAATAAGTACAATTCTTGGTACTTCTTCAGGAATTACTGCATCAAAAGCTTTTGCTGCCTCAACAGTGTCTCCTAAAATAAGTATCAACGCATGTGGCATAGTCCCTGTAGGATTTATACCAAGAAATTTTGAAGAAATGATTGTTGACACACCATCACATCCTCCTATATAAGCACTTCTCTCAATCATAGGTGCTATACAGGGATGCATCCTCCTTGTCCCAAAACTAATAACAGGTCTTCCCTGAGCAGCTTTTTTACATCTTGCTGATTTTGTAGCAATTCCAGAAGACTGACATATAAACCCTAACATGGCAGTTTCATATACACCAAATTCTAAATAATCACCTACTATTTCCATAACAGGCATCCATGTTTTGAATATTGTTCCTTCAGGTAAAGCTCTTAACGTTACTTTCTTGCCCTTTAAAAGACTTATAACTTCTTTAAGGCCCGTAAAAACTCCAAAATCATTTCCCTCAGGTAATCCTTTAACAATAAACTCCGCTGAAACTACTTTATGCAGATTGTAGGCTTCAAGAACCTGTCTTGTTCTTTCAAAATAAATATCTGTTACAAGACCATCTTTTATTTCCTTTTCAGTGGCAATATAGAAATCTCTATCGTCTTTCATATTAGATTTACCCCCAGCACACCCTTCATATCCTTAAACACATAATCCTTATCTTTCTCATCTAAGGCTGAAACACCATCTTTAATTACATGAACTCTAAATCCCCTGAGTGTTGCTTCCATAGCGCAAAAATATACACATATGTTAATCACACATCCCATCAAATATAAATCTGTTATTTCTAACTTTATCAAAAGTTCTTCAAGTTCTGTTTTGTAAAAGCTTGAATAAGTTGTCTTTTTTACGATAAATTCTTTACCCCTATTAATATCAGGCTTTAATTCTTCCACAATTTCAGAACCCCAACTACCAGATATTGCATGAGGTGGCCATTTTCTAAATTCTTCATCATTGATACTGTGATTATCACATATGTAAATTATATAATCGTCGTTTTTTCTAAAATTTTCGATCCACTCCCTTATGACAGGAATAATACTTTCATTTTCAGGTACAAAAAGAGTACCCTCTTTTTTAGAAAAATCATTTAACATATCAATTACTAGAAGTGCTTTTTTCATTATTTAAAACATCCCAGCTGACACTCAATTATTTTTATCCCCAGTTCATTTGCCATGTTACCAATATCTTTTAAAGCCACACTATGTTCCTCTGAGATTTTAAATGCAACTTTACATGGCAATTTTTTATCCTTTGCCTTTTCTAACAATAAATTTTTTAAATTTTCTTTATCCATTGTGTTTTACCTCCTGCCAGATTTTATATAATTGATTTCTTTTTACATTTGCAATCTCTTCGAGGTTTACTATATCTTTAAAGCTGTAACCCTCTTGCATCTTTTTTTTCACAAAATTTTTAATAAAACTCTCATCCCCCTGATTTTTAACATCCTTTTGCAAAGTTCCTTCTACAACAAGGGTAATTTCTCCTTTTACATCTCCTATTTTTTCTAAAATTTCCTCTATATACCCAATTTTTATCTCTTCGTAATACTTTGTCAACTCCCTAACTACACAAATTTTTCTATTTCCTAAGTGCTTTAAAATATATTGAAGGATTTTTTTAAGATCTCTTCCAGGAACAAAAAAAATAAGGGTATGGGGGAGAGACTTTATCAAAGAAAGCCTTTTTTCGAGCTCTCCATTTTTCTTTGGTAAAAAACCTTCAAAGATAAATTTATCACCTGAAAAACCAGAAATAGAAAGAGCTGCAGTAACAGAAGATGGTCCTGGTATGGAGACTACCTTTATGCCCCTTTTATGTGCTTCACTAACTATTATACTACCTGGATCAGAAATCAAGGGAGTCCCGGCATCTGTAATCAAAGCCAAATTTCTCCCCTCTTCAAGCATTTCTAAAATTCTTTGTGACCTAATTCTCTCCTTGGGCTTATAATAAGAAAATAGCGGTTTTTTTATGCCGTATTTTTCAAGAATTATTAGAGATTTTTTTGTATCTTCACATATTATTTCGTCCACATCTTTTAATACTTTTAATGCTCTTAAAGTTATGTCCTCTAAATTACCAATGGGCGTTCCCACTACATATAGTATACCTTTTTTGTTCATCTTGTTTTTTTGAATTTACAACCCCTTTTGGGACATTTATAAAATGGCATTTTTTTTTCTGTTGACTCTACCAAATAGGGATTACCACATTCTGGGCATGGTTCATTATAAGGCTTTAGATTGCTGATAAATTTACATTCTGGATAAGAACTACATCCATAAAAAGTTCTTCCCCTTTTGCTTTTTCTTTCAACAAGTGGTGATTTACAAAGGGGACATATAATTTCTAACTTTATTGATTCTGTATATTTGCACTCCGGATATCTCTCACAGGCTAAGAAATTACTAAATTTTCCCCTTTTGATTATTAGCTCAGCACCACATTCCGGGCACTTTTTCCCTGATTTTTCATTCTGCTTAACAATTACTATTTTGCCTTCCCTATCCTTCTCGAAATTCTTTATATTTTTACATTCCGGGTACCCACTGCAGGCGAGAAACTCTTTACCTTTTTTGTATTTTATTACCATTTGTCTTCCACATAATTCACATACCACATCTGTTACAATGCCTGTTTTTTTTAAATTTGCCATGGTTTTCTGAGCATTCTCAAGGGCTATAACAAACTTATCATAAAAGTCTTCAACAATTTTATTCCATTTTACCTTTCCCTCTTCTACCTCGTCTAACTTCTGTTCCATCTTAGCTGTAAAATCAACATTTATAACCTCAGGGAACCCCTGAACAAGAAGGTCTGAAACAGTGCATCCCAACTCAGTAGGGTAAAATTTACCATCAGAAATTTTTACATACTCCTTTTCAAGTAAAGTAGAAATAATAGTTGCATAAGTGCTGGGTCTACCAATGCCATCTTCTTCAAGTTCCTTTACAAGTGTTGCTTCCGTAAACCTTGGTGGAGGTGATGTAAAATTCTGTTCAGGCAAAATATCTGTTAAAATTAACTGGGTATTTTCATCCATATTTGGTAATTTTTCCCCGGTTTCTTCATTACTTTCATTTTTTTCATCCATATCCATATAAACTGCTAAAAACCCTGGAAATTTTAATGTAAGCCCCTTCGCTCTGAATAAAAACTGTTCTTTCTCTCTGTTTACAATTTCATAAATTGATTGATTATACTCCGCATCCTTCATTTGGCATGCAACAAACCTATCATAAATCATCTTATATAATGCATAAAGATCTTTTGTTAGGTAAGGTTTTACCTTTTCTGGTTCCAGTTCCATCGAGGTGGGTCTTATACATTCATGGGCTTCTTGAGCAGTTTTTTTACCTTCGAACTGCCTTGGTTTTTCTGACAAATACTCGTTACCGTATTTTTCTTTAATATAATTCCTAACTGATTCTATGGCTTCTTCAGAAATTCTTGGTGAATCAGTCCTCATGTATGTTATAAGACCCTGCCTACCCATATCACCAAGATCTATACCTTCGTATAGCATCTGTGCCAATGTCATGGTTTTCTTTGTAGAAAATGATAGTTTTTTTACACCCTCCTGCTGTAATGTACTGGTTATGAAGGGAGCTGGTGCAGTTTTTTTTCTAGGTTTTTCAATTTTATTTTTTAAGTAAAAACTACATTTTTTTAGTTCTTCAACGACAGTTTCTGTAACTTCTCTATTCTCCAGATTTACTTTCTTACCTTCAATCTCTTCTAATTTAGCTTTTAAAATGTTATTTTTATCATCAACAAAAGTACCCTTAATAGTCCAGTATTCTTTGGGTACAAAATTTCTAATTTCCTTTTCTCTTTCGCAGATTATTCTTAATGCAACTGATTGTACCCTTCCTGCAGATAGACCAGTTTTTACTTTTTTCCAGAGAAGAGGACTAATTTTATATCCCACTAATCTATCAAGCACTCTTCTTGATTTCTGAGCATCATACTTATTTTGATCAAGGTTAGTGGGATTTTGAAACGCTTTTTTGATAGCTTCTTTAGTTACTTCAAAAAAAAGAACTCTCTTGATATCTTTTTTTAATTCTTCAAGTTCCTCAGCAACATGAAAGGCAATCGCTTCACCCTCTCTATCTGGGTCAGAAGCTATAAAAACTTCCTTTGCAGATTTTGCATATTTTTTAAGTTCAGCAATTACCTTTTTTGCCTTTGGTAGACATATATAAGTGGGGGTAAACCCTTTTTCAATATCAACACCTAAAGTTTTTTCAGGTAAATCTTTTATGTGTCCATAGGTTGCCACAACCTTACAGTTATTACCCAAATACCTTTCTATAGTCTTAGCCTTAGCGGGAGACTCCACCACTACAAGGCTCTTTTCCATCCTCAACAATCCTTTTTTAGATTAAAAGCTTTATAATTTGCGAGGGCTTCTTCTGCCCATTCTTTACTATAAAAACGAAGAATATTATCGCTTGCTATCATATCCCATATAGTTAACTTTACTCTATCATGGCTAAAAAGAATAAACTTAAAAAGGTCATGAGCATAATTTTCTGTTATTATACCCCTTTTTAACAGCGAAGTTGCATAATTATACGCCTCGTTACTGCATAAAATTTCTCTGCAGGATTCCTTTGAATCCAGATAAGTTTCAAAATAGATATTTTTCTGGTATGCCTCTATCCAGGTAATAGCTTCTTCTATCTCATCATGATTATAACCTTCCATAATTAATTCATCAAAAATATCTTCAGTGATGATCATACTTTCTTCCATTACTCTCTGGGATATAAATCTTATAATCTCAAAAATTCTGTAATTCACTATAAACTCCTTACTTTAATATAACTTTTTCCCGGTAAAGCTTTTATTATACCCTTTAATTCTAATTGAAGCAAAAAGTTTGCCAGTGTTGAAGGTCCTTTGTCAAGTAAAAAACACAGGGTATCAAAATTTATCGGTTCTTCCCCCATTTTGGATAGGATCTCTTCTTCGTCTATCGTTAACTTTATAGCTTTTTGTTCTATCTTTTTATTTTCTAAAAAGTGCGGGAATAAATCCTCAAGAACATCTTTACCCGAAATAGCAATCTTTGCGCCATTTTTAATAAGCATATTATTGCCTTGAGAGTTTTTATCTAAAGGCGTTCTTGGTATAACAAATAATTCTCTACACTGCTCAACAGCAAACTTTGCCGTTATAAGAGAACCACTTCTTTCACCAGACTCAATTACAACAACTGCTTTAGAAAGACCACTTATAATCCTATTTCTTCTAGGGAAATTTTGAGGCAAAGGTGGTGTTCCTATGGGAAACTCTGAGAAAATACAACCATGATTGACTATTTCCTTATATAAGTGCCTATTTGAAGCGGGATAAATAATGTCTATACCACAGCCGAGAACACCAATTGTCCTTAAATTATACTTCAAAGCCCCATTATGAGCACACGTATCAATCCCTCTAGCAAGTCCGCTAACAATAGTTATCGGAAGCCCTTCAAAATCTTTTATAAAATATTCTGTTAAATCAATGCCTTTAAAAGATGGGTCCCTTGAACCGATAATAGCTATAGCATTTTTATCTACTTCTTTATACTCACCTTTATAAAATAATATGGGCGGTGGATAATCAATA
>CALINM010000134.1 GCA_938045315.1 uncultured bacterium
ATCATACCCAGAAATTTCTTTAACTTCTTCAAAATTTCTCTCAATAAACTTTCCGCTTAAAAAAATTGTTACAGGTAATTTTTCTTCTATCACATAATTAAGGATTGCTCTATCAAAGTAACTCGGTGTCTTTGTTTCACAGGCATCGAAAGTTAAAGCTATTAATTTTTCATTTGTATCAAACTCTGTTATTATTTGAAAATTCAAGATACTACTTATTAAAAGAGAAATCCATAAACCCATATTTAAAAATAAATCCTCACTAATATATTGTCAATCTCGCACAGCAAATATCCCTGTTTTCTATATAATTCGAAAAGTTCTTTAACTAACTCAACATCTCTTTGGCAATATAGTTTTAGTTTTTCCATTTCACCATTTCTAAACCATTGGACAGCTTGTATACCATCTGAAATTTTTTCGGATTCAAGATTTACTTGTGCTAAGTGCTGAAGGCTTTTTCTTATATTTGTTTTTTCTTTAATTTTTTTTAAAATATCAAAAGTTTTTACTTTTAGTTTTTTACCATAATATGCCGATAGTACTTTCAGATCAAAATCATCAATATTATATCCCACAACCAAACTTGCATTAATTAGTTTTTCTATAAGTATGTGTACATCTTTTTCTTCATAAAAATAAAATTTTCCCCCATCATAATCATACAAAACAGCTATAGAAACACCCATAAGATGGACATTTTGCCAACCACCAACTTCATGGGAAAGATATTTTGTCTCAAGATCAAAAAAAACGATGCCTCTGTCTGGAAAAATCTCGCTTTCATTTTTTATCAATTTTTCAGTAATGTAAATTTCTTTTATATTTTCTTGTTCATAAATATTAATTTCTCCCATAAGACCTTTTAATAAGAATATTGAACCCTCCTTATCAAGTGGGTAGTTTTGAGAACCACATTTTGGAGAGTGAATACAGGAAGGGCAACCAAATTCACATTCACATTTTTCAAGTAATTGTAATGTTTTTTCTAATAATTCGTTAAATTTGTTAAAACCTGATAATGCAAGTCCAGCACCACCTTCATACCCATCATATACAAAGATTGTGGAGCTATCTGTTTGTGGATGAAAGGGATAACAAATCCCACCTAAATCAAATCTGTCACAAAGAATTATTGCAGGCATAAGTCCAATCATAGCATGTTCTGTGGCATGAAGAGAACCCATAAGATGATACTTTTGTTCCTCAATTCTTTTAATTATTTTTTTTGGTATTCTCAAGATAAATCCCCTAGTCTCATAAGTATATGGTGGGAGATTCAACTCTTCCCTTCCAATTAAGTTCTGATTAAATAAATCTTTCTTTTCATAACCAGTTACTTTTTCAGTAACTTTTAGTTTGCCATATAACAATACATAGTTATCTTCAATTCTTTCCCTTTCTATATTCAAAATCTCAGTATCTTTTAAAACATAGGGCCTTGTAAAATAACTACCCCTATCTTCATCTACCCAGACTTCCTTTTTGTTTATATCAAGATTTTTTACATAAAAACTTTCTCCTCTATGAAGGTATATGGCTCCAGGGTGACATTCTGAAAAAACTCTTGGAGCACTTATATTTCCTATAATCTTCTTTGTTTTAATATCAATAACTGAATATGTTACTCCAGATTCCCTAATATTTATTTTGAGATGGGGATTCCTCTCTTTAGTAAAATATGTTTTCCCATCCTGGGATTGAAAAATAGAACCATCTCTTATATTTTCAAAAAGTATATCTTTAAAATCGTCAATTTCTTCATATCTAATAGGCATCTCATAGGCTGAACAAATCAGGTGCTGTTTAGCAATATATGGGTTCATGGGATCTACAATGATATCTTCATACTTTTTCTCAAAAAATTCATCAGGATTTTTAACATAATATTGATCAAGGGCATCTTGCTGCATAACCATAAATATTCCTGCTGGTGCAATACCTCTCCCTACTCTTCCGGCTCTTTGGAAGGTATTAATAATTGAACCTGGATAACCTACGAGGATGCAAACATCTAAATTACCTATATCAATCCCCAATTCTAATGCAGAAGTTGCAATAACCCCTAATAATTCTCCATTAAAAAGTTTTTTCTCAATTTCCCTTCTTTCTTCAGGCAAGTATCCTGATCTATAAGAACTAACTTTATCAGATAATCGGGGATAGCTTTTTTTAAAATTATTATAAACTAATTCAGTAATTTTTCTTGCCTTAGTAAAAACTATTGTCCTTATCCCAGCCTGTACAAAATGGGAAAATAACTTTACAGCAATCCTATAAGCAGTTCCAGACTCAACTGGATTTACAAAGAAAAAATGCTTAATAGGATTTCCTGCTCCATTTTGCTTCACTATTTCAAAGTTAAAACCAAATAAACTTTTGTGAAACTGTTCTGGATTACCAATAGTAGCAGAAGTAGTTATAAAAACAGGATCTACATCATAATAATTGAGTATTCTTAATAGTCTTCTTATCACCCAGGATATATGGCTACCAAACACACCTCTATAAGTATGAACTTCATCAAAGACAATATATTTTAAGTTTATAAAGAAATCTTCCCATTTGTAATGGGATGGTAATATTCCATAATGTATCATATCAGGATTGGTTATTAGGCAATTGGGTAAGTTTTTTCTTATCTTTTCTCTTCTATAACCTGATGTATCACCATCGTATATTTCACATCGAAAAAAGGGAGTTACTTTTTCAGCATTTTTTATCAGTTTCTCTTTTTGATCTTGAGCAAGAGCCTTTAATGGATAGATTAGCAAAAACTTAGAATTTTTATCTTCTGAAAATTTCTTCAAAATTGGTAGATGATAAGATAAGGTTTTTCCACTTGAAGTAGGAGTAGATATACATACATTTCTACCTACAAGAATTTTTTCAATAGCTATTTTTTGATGGGTATATAACTTTATATTTTGTTTTTTACAAAACTCTTCAATAAAAAAATCGTTTAAATTAGCAAACTCAGGTTCTTTTGAATCTATTCTCTTATGATATACGTATACACCACTTTTTTTTAAACTTTCGGCACATTCTATTATCTTCTCTTCTATTCTCCTAAAATTAGCCACGAAGGATCTCCGCCTGCCTGAATCAATTCATCATAAATATCTACGCTTATTTTTTTATTAAGTTCATCTAAAGAAGAAATTGTTATTTTTATTGTATTTTCAATATCTCTAAGCCTATTTTCTAATGAAGCTGCTTCAGTAATACTTTGAGAATCACCAATAAAATATGCTCTATTCCTTGCACTTTCTAATTTTTTAGATATATCATCCCTCTGGTCTTGAAGGCTCCGCAGTTCTTTTTCTTTTGATAATTTTTCATCCAGAAGAGCTTTATACCTTGCACGCCAATAGGCTGATGTATTACCAAACTTATCTTTTTTAATCTCCATCCCTTTAAATTCCCCTTTAGGTTTTCCATCTTGCTTATCTTCCATCATAGGCACTGGCTCAATCTCTTTTTTAATCACAGATTTAGAACGTACTTTATATTTTTCAGGGATTAAACTCTCATCATCTACAAAATGCATAACACCCTGATCATCTATATAGCTATGTATATTTTGAGCTATAAGCTGATTAACAAAGATAGATAACATTAAAATCAATACTAATAAACTAATTTTTAGCCCTACACAACCCAAATATGTATATTTCATTGCATCCTCCTTTTTTAAGAACATAAGATGCTTCTCTAATTGTTGCAGTAGTTGTAATTATATCATCAACTAAAATTATTGTATCAACGCTATTTTTTTTAGCAACTGAAAAAGCACCTTTTATGTTTTTAAATCTTTCTTCCCTACTTAAGGTCATCATTGGTTTAATTTCCTTTACCTTTATAAGATAATTGTATAAAACAGGAATTTTAACTATTTTTGAAAGTTCATTTGCTATAAGATGGGATTGGTTATATCCTCTTAATATTTTTCTAGCCTTTGATAAAGGAACAGGAACAATAAAAGATTTTCTTAAATCTAAAGTTTTAAAAAAATTAATTACTTTTTCTTTTATTGGGACAAAAATTTTTGGTATGTAATAATACCTTTGCCTAAATTTAACATCCTGTATCAGATCTTTTAACCTACCCTCATACCAAAATGGTGCATAAACCTGTTTAAAATCCGGTGGATTTTTAAGACATTCTCCACACAAAAGGTTATTATTTAGATTAGCGCCCTGGAGGGGGGTCAAACACTTAATACAAGTATTCCCTTCGAGAAAAGGAAGTTTTAAAATACAAATATCACAGATAAATTTACCTGGCTCTCCACAAAAATAGCATTTTTCACCTATCCAGAAAGATATAAAATTATCGAAAAAAGCATTAATCTGTTTGAAAAAGTGATACACCCGTCATCTCTGGTGGCTTTTTTATACCCATATATGATAATATGGTCGGTGCAATGTCAGCAAGTATTCCATTCCTTACCTTTAAGAGAGAACCATTACTGATGAAAAGAAAAGGTACAGGATTGGTAGTATGAGCTGTATGTGGTTTACCATCTTCTTCGGTCATCTGTTCTGCATTACCATGATCAGATGTAAGGAAAATAGTACCATTTTTCTCAAGTATTGCTGGAATTAGTTTTGATAAACATTTATCAAGTGCTTCCACCGCTTTTACAGCTGCTTCAAATACACCTGTGTGTCCAACCATATCCATATTAGCATAATTTAGCACTACGAACTCATAATTTTCCGTCTCCAATCTTTTCAATACTTCTTCGGTTACTTCATATGCACTCATTTCTGGTTTTAAATCATATGTTGCAACGTCTCTCGGGGATGGGATCAAACATCTATCTTCATAGGGAAAGGGCTTTTCTTCTCCACCATTAAAAAAATATGTTACATGAGCATATTTTTCAGTTTCAGCAATTCTTAGCTGTTTTATTTTATGATTACTTAAAACCTCACCCAGTATGTTTTTTAAATTCTCAGGTGGATATGCTATATTAACATTTTTAAAAACTTCATCATATAGCGTCATAGTTACATAATAAGCAATTTCAGGTCTTACGGCTCTCTCAAATTCAAAAAACTTATCTTCTGTTAATGCTCTTGTTAATTGTCTCGCCCTATCAGCTCTGAAATTGAAAAATATTACAACATCTTTCTTTACTATTTTTATATCTCCTTCCTGATTTATAATAGTGGGTTTAATAAACTCATCAGTCTCCCCTCTATCATAAGCTAATTTTACAGCATCTATTGCATTATCAGCATAAAAAGGAGCCTCACCCAGTGTTAGAGCGTCATAAGTTAATTTTGTCCTATCCCATCTTTTATCCCTATCCATTGCATAGTATCTTCCTGATACGAGCCCAACTCTACCAAAACCTATCTTTTCCAAATAATTAGCCAATCTGGTTATGTATTCTATACCACTTTTTGGAGGTGTATCTCTACCATCCATAAAACAGTGAATAACAACATCATAAAAACCTTTCATTCTTGCGAGTTCTAATAAACCTTTCAGATGATCGATATGAGAATGAACACCACCATCTGATAGAAGTCCCATTAGATGAACTTTTGAAGAGTTCTTCCTGGCTATTTCAAAAGCCTGATTGAGAACAGGGTTTTTAAAGAAACTACCATTTTTTATATCTCTCGTTATTCTTGTTAAGTCCTGATAAACTATTCTACCTGCCCCAATATTTAAATGTCCTACTTCTGAATTGCCCATCTGACCATCAGGTAATCCTACATTTTCGCCTGAAGCTGAAAGCAAAGAATTAGGATATTTTTTAAAAAGTGCCTTTATAAATGGGGCGTTTGCTTCCTTAAAAGCATTTTTTGTTCTATTGGAATTATTAACGCCCCAACCATCAAGTATAATTAGATAAACTGGTATCATAGTATTATTTTATATCGATTCATAATTTTTTTAAATAATAAATTCCCTTTCAAACTTTAATTGTCTCTGCATAAGCTCTTTTAAGGCAATAACTGGTGATTGATCTTTATAAATAATATTATAAACACTTTCTGAAATTGGCATCTCAACACCATATTTTTCCGCTAAATCTTTTACAGATTTAGATGTTTTAACACCTTCAGCAACCATTCTCATTTGTTTCTCAATATCACTAATTTTCATACCCTGCGCCAATTTAATACCCACCTGTCTATTCCTGCTAAGACTACCTGTACAGGTTAAAACCAGATCTCCAACGCCTGATAATCCCTTGATAGTAAGTGGATTTGCCCCCATAGCAACACCCAATCTTGTCATCTCTGCAAGTCCCCGAGTAATAAGTGCTGCCATAGCATTATACCCCAGATTCATACCTTCAGATATCCCAGCAGCAATAGCAATAACATTCTTAACGGCACCGCCGAGTTCAACACCTATAACATCATCAGAAGTATATATTCTAAAAAAATCATTAGAAAATTCTTTTTGAACAACCTGTGCTTTTTTTAAATCTTTTGAAGCAACCACAACAAGAGTAGGTTTTTTCTCAGCCACTTCTTTTGAGAAACTTGGACCTGAGAGAACACAGATGTTGCCAATGTACTCCTCTCCAAGCACTGATTCAATTAACTCTGACATTAATAGATTAGTTGTATTTTCAATTCCCTTTGCTACGGAAACAAAAATTATATTACTGCTCACATATGGTTTTAAATTTAAAAGAACATTTCTTAATACATGAGATGGAACTGCCAGAAACACTATATCAACTCCCTTTACTGCTTCTTCAATGTCCTGGGTGGGCTTTATATTCTCATTTAATTTTATACCGGGCATATAAATAGAATTTTCTCTTTTTGTCAAAATATCATTTAAGACATCCTTTTCATAAACCCATAAGAAAACTTCTTTGTGGATTAAAGATGTAAGGTTTGCAAGAGCAGTTCCAAAGCTTCCTGCACCTATAACAGAGACTTTCACTAATTTACCTCCCCTTTGTATTTAAAAATTTTTCTTTATTATACAAAATTATATATTTAATTAAATCTTCTTTTTCCATATTCTCGATATCTGGTTTTAACCTATCAATAGTTTGATGAATTAAAATTGATAATTTTTGCTTTGATTCAACTAAATATAGATAGTCTGCAAGCTGACATAATCTTTTTTTCCAAAAATCAAACTCGGGAAGGATTATTTCTCTTATAATTTTTCTAACAAACAGATGATCTCTCCATAAATCTTCATAGGGCTCAGTATCAAAATACCATTTCTCAATAATTTCAACAAATCTTATATCATTTAAAAGCCAATTATTATTAACTAAAAGATTGGTTAACTGATTATTAATAAATCCATTAAAGAAAATATCGCCCTTCTCTTTTACTTTACATTCATAATTTTCAGGAATTAAATCTTCATAATTAAGAAAATAACAAAGGTAAGTAAAATGACAAGGAAATGGAATACCCATTTCATAGTGATTTTTTATAATATCCTTCAAAATAGCAAAAATAAAACTACTCTTTGCCTTTTTTAACTCAAATATACTTTCTAAATTACTATCACTCTTACCATAAAGATAACTATTCACTGATAAAAGATAAAAATTTGATACGGAGAGCAAAAACTTATTACAAGCACTAAAATCTTTTATCTCAAAAAAAAGAAAAAACCCCTCATCTTTATTTAGATTTGAAATTTTTGTTTCTATGTTATATTTTTTTTCTAAAAAATCTGGTTTTTCTTCTTCATCAACGCCTGAAAAATTCAATTTTTTTATGCTTCTATCAATCTCATGTAAAAATCTTTCAGGTAAAAAAGTTTTAGAAATTTTTAGCAAATATAACGATTTGCCAGTCTTTATACGACTTAACAATTTTATTGTTTCATTTATTGTTGGATTTGAACCAGTCCACAGAAGAAGATAACAAAGCTTGTAAACATTTTCACTGTTAAATGTGTCTATCTTTTCAATCAAACTCTCTCTCTCATAGTCAGTCAAAAAATAAAACGTATTAATAAAACTCACAGCTAAGGAATGGAAATGATCCTTATCTTTCAGAAGTGTCTCAAGTTGTTTTTCAGCTTCGTTAAAATACTTCTCTATTAATGGATACAGCTCAATTTCTCTAATATTTTGCCCATAAAAATTTAAAAGATTAACGACACTATTTCTTAAAAATAAATTTTCCTCTATATTTATTTGAGAGAGATGTCTCAAAAATTCTGTATCATAAATGTTCATAATAAGATACTCATATCTACTAATAATTAATGGATCCTTTTGTTGAGCAAAATTTTTCATTATGATGGTAGTAGCATGATGTTCATACTCAATTAATTTTTCTGCCATATCTTCAATATCATCACAGGTTAATGATTTGCTTTTCTCCAATCTATTCAATAATTCTAAAACTCTCCTTCTGATTAAAAATAAAGAAGCTGTTGATAATAAACTACCTTTTTTGATTAAATCCATAAATCAAATATTAGCTTAATTCAATAACAACATCTTTTAAAGATTTTTTTTGAGGAGTACTATTTAACATTAAAGGATAGCCAATAGGTATAAGTGCTAAAAGTTTATGCCCTGTATTTAAAAATTTTTCAATCTTTTCTGAAATTAATGACACTATTCCAAGCCATACTGCACCCAAACCAAGTTCTGTTGCCTGAAGTAACATATTTTGCACAGCTGCAGAAGCACTTTGCATCTCCATATTAAAAAAAACTTTTCTATATCTCTTTTCATGGTTTCGCCAAAATCTTCCGCTTCCATTACAAGCTCACCGGTACTAAAAACGCCTATAACTACTGGTGCTGAATAAATTGATTTTCCTGCCATTCTTAATAAGGTTCTACTTTTTCTTGGGAAATTGTTAGATAAATCATTGATCAAATCAGCTAATTGATTTTTTTTATTCTTCGAGATTATATAAAACTTCCATGATTGTTTATTATGGGCTGATGGAGCTAAATTACCCGCCTCAAGAACTTTCAAAATTAATTCTTTTTCAATTTCTCTATTTTCAAATATTCTAACACTTCTTCTTTTTCTTGCTAATTCTAAGAAACTCATATATTAGATTTTTATTTTCTGAAGCTCTTCAATAGCTTTTCTTGTATGCAAAGATGCTTCTTTGAAGCGCTCAGCTATATCAATCAACCCCATTTTTAATAATTTATCCATCCACTCTTCATAAGTTTTAACATGTTCTAATCCATGTTCAATGAAATGGGGTAACAAAACTTTCAGTTTTTCAAAATCATTCATGGATGGCTGCTCCTAAATAGATTTTTCAAAATCCTTTAAATATTCCTATGCCAAAATGAAAAGTTGGTTGCCCTACCCTTTCTTCTAATCTTATAAGTTTTATTTCCTTACTTTTAATTACTGGATATGTGTATTCTGCTTTTTCAATCTTACCAACCGTAGTCCCCAATATTTCTCCTACCACAGTTATGTATTTCCCAATTTTATATATAGCGGAATCCAAAAAACCATCATAATATACTATAAATCTTCCCCTTGATAAATCCGTATCCTGGGGATAACCTCTAAAATCAAGTGGCCTTTCCAGAACTTCTATATAGGTAACTTTTTCTTCATTTTTAACATTAATAATCATACCACCTAAAAGTACATTTTTGCCTTTATAAGCATCTGTATTATTGTAAATATCCTCTACCTTTATATTTCTATCCACAGTCTTAAGAGTTTCTTCGGATATAATATGAGCACAGGAAAAGAGAAAAAGTAATACTAAAATCCCTAAAGACATCTT
>CALINM010000135.1 GCA_938045315.1 uncultured bacterium
ACTAACTCAACAAAACAATAAAATTTATTGACTAAATATGTAATTTTTGTATGATAACAGTTTAAATGAGCAATTTCATAACCAATAGCGATACTAAAACATTAAAAAATCGCTTATTACAACTTGTATCAAAAAGTGCAGAACTAAAATTTCTCGTTGGTTTTTTTTATTTTTCTGGCATAAGTGAACTTTACGAGGGGCTAAAAAATAATCAGCGTTTAATACTCAAAGTGCTTGTAGGTTTAAATGTGGACATACAAATGTATGGAATTGTTGAACATGGCGAAGCAGAATCAAGGTTATCCGATGATGAGAAAGTAAATAATTTCTTTCAATCCATAAAGAAATCAATAAATACAGAGGATTTTGATAATAAAGATTTTTATGAGCAGTGCAAATTTTTCATTGAGTTAATTCTGCAAAATAGGTTAATTATTAGAAAAACTTATGAACCTAATCATGCAAAACTCTATATTTTCAAGCTGGAAGAAACGGAGATAAGAAGTTCTCTTTTTATAACAGGAAGCAGTAATCTAACCAGAGCTGGTCTTTCCTCTCAATACGAGTTTAACGTGGAAATAAGTGATTATGGTGTTAATGAAGCTGAAGAATATTTTGAAAAATTGTGGGATAGGGCTGTTCAAATAACTGAAAAAGATGAACTAAAGCAAAAATTAATAAAGATTATTCAGGAAGAAACACTTATCAGAGAGATAACGCCCTTTGAAGCTTATGTTATAGTTTTAAAATCCTATCTGGATACATTTAAAGGTGCTAATTTAAATGAAAGCCTTAAAAAAGTGCTAGAAGAAAATAACTACAAAATTTTTAATTACCAGCTCGATGCTGTATCTCAGGCAATATCAATAATTGACCAGCATAACGGGGTAATTATAGCTGATGTGGTAGGTCTTGGTAAGACTGTGATTGCCTGTGCTATTTGCTATCAGCTAAAGAAAAGGGGTATAGTAATTGCTCCCCCCGGGCTAATAGGAGATCAATCTAAAACTGCAGGATGGAATAAGTATCTTGAGGATTTTAAACTTGTTCATTTAGGTTGGGAAGCCCATTCTCTTGGAAAATTAAAAGATGTTTATGATTTTGTGAAAAAGGCAAATGACATTGAAGTTGTAATAATAGATGAAGCCCATAGGTTTAGAAATGAGGATACAAAGGATTACGAACTATTAAAAAATATTTGTCGCGGAAAAAAGGTTATTTTACTTACTGCAACACCATTCAATAATAAACCTCAGGATATCTTAGCTCTTTTAAAACTTTTTGTCATGCCTAAAAAATCAGACATCTCACTAACTGATAATCTTCAAGCCAAATTTTCCAGATACAAAACGCTTTTCGATAAGCTCTCATATATAAAAAAATATCATAATTCTAATGACTCAAAAAAGCAGCAAAAAGCTGTGAAAAATTATAAAGATATTTTTGGTGATAATGAAATTAATCTCACTAAAGTAGTTAAAAAAGCAAAAGAACTTGCCAGTGAGGTAAGGAATGTTATAGAGCCAGTTTTGATAAGAAGAAACAGGCTCGATTTAAAGGCCAATCCAAAATACAAGTATGAGATAAGAGAACTTTCTGTTTTAGAAGATCCCATTGAGTGGTTTTATGAATTATCCCAGGAGCAATCCGAGTTTTATGATGAAGTTATAGGGTCATACTTTTCATTACCCGATCAGGGTGGTCGCTTCAAAGGTGCCATATACCAGCCTTTTATTTATGAAAAAGGCGAGATAGGAGAGAAAGAAGACTTTGAGTATTATTCCCAGTTTAATCTTTATGACTTTATGAGAAGGCTGCTTGTTAAGAGATTTGAAAGCTCTGTGGGAGCTTTCAAGCAGACGTTACTTACCATGCTAGATTTAACAGAAAACATATTACAATTTGTAAAAAAAACCAACAAATACGTTCTTGATAGATCGCTACTTGAAAAAATACTTACCAAAGATGAAAATGAAATTGAAGGGGCATTAAAAGAGTATTCTGAAAAAATTCAAGAAAACAACTACCCAAAAAATCATAAAATATATGAAATAAATAAGTTCAAAAACAAAAACTTTATACCAGATATAGAAAGCGACTTAAGAATCTTCAATGAGCTATTAGATAAACTCAGAGCACTAAATTTTGAAGAAAATGATCCCAAGCGCGAAACGCTTATCGAAAAATTAAAAAAACAGTTTCAAAAGGAGCCCGAAAGAAAAATTGTCATTTTTACAGAGTATGTGGATACAGTTTTTTATCTAAAACCTCATTTAGAAAAAGCTTTCAATAATAGGGTGCTATCAATTCATGGCAACATCAACCAATCAAATTTAACTGCCTTATATGATAATTTTGATGCCAGTTACGAAAAACAAAGAAATGACTTTGATGTTCTCCTTACAACGGATAGGATCTCCGAAGGGTTTAACCTTAACAGGGCTGGCATGGTTATAAACTATGACATCCCATGGAATCCTGTTAGAGTAATTCAGCGTGTGGGAAGAATAAACAGGATTAACAAGAAAGTATTTGATAAACTGTACATTGTAAATTTCTTCCCCACAGTGCAAGGTGCTGATATAATTCGCTCCCAGGAAATTGCATCTAACAAAATGTTTATGATTCACAATACCCTTGGTGAAGATGCAAAAATCTTTTCTCCCGATGAAGAGCCATCTCCTTCGGGTTTATACAAAAAAATTCAACAAAACCCAGAAGAATTAGAGGGAGAAAGCTTTTTTACAAAGATATTTAGAGAATACGAAGAAATAAAATCTAAACATCCCGAAGTGGTTAAGGGGATAAAAGACTTTCCAAAAAGAATAAAGGTGGCAAAAAAGGGAGTTGAAAATGAACTAATAGTGGTTATTAAAAAAGGTAGGATATATATCCATCACAAAAAATATGATGAGAAAAATAATAACCATAATACTGTCAGTCTGGAAGAGGTTATTAATAAAATTAAGGCTGAACCAGAAGAAAAAGCCCTCCCCCTTTCCCATAATTTCTGGCAGTTCTATGATGAGATTAAAAAAATTAGAGAAAATTTAAACAGTAGAACCTCAGAATTAAGTTTAGAACAGAGGGCGAAAAATGTTTTATATTCGTTGTTAAGGGATAACAACAATGAAAAACTAACAAATCTTAAGCCTTTTATAAAAACCCTTCTGGAAGATATAATTGACTATGGCACCCTTTCTGACTTTACATTGAGAAGAATAGCAGAGATAGACGTTGATAAAAATCCAGAAATAGAAATAGAAAGTTTAAAAGAAGAACTTGGAGAAGATTATCTTATTAAGGAAAAACAAAGATTAAAGGAGCTAAAAAAGGAGATCATTGTTGCCATAGAAAACATTGCCAATGAGAAACCAACAGATGCTTGATGAAATAATCCAGGAATTTAACTTAGAAAAATTTGTCCACTTTTTTAGACTAAAAAACAGTAGATACAGACCATTAAAAGAAATTACTCCACATCTTGATGATGAAAACTTTTTCAACTCATTCAAATTAGGTGAAATACCCTTTAATGAAGTTACAAAGCTTGTTAT
>CALINM010000136.1 GCA_938045315.1 uncultured bacterium
GGTATTTAAAACAGAAGAGGGTGTTCTTGATGCAATAAGAGAATGTGTTTCATTGCTTCCTTCATACAATCCATGGTATTTTCGTGTAGCTGAACCAAAGGAGCCTAAATTTCAGCCCAGTGAGTTAAAGTATATTATTCCTATGAACCAGAAAAGAATTTATGAAGTAGAGCAAGTAATAGCAAGGCTTGTTGATGGTAGTGAACATATGGAATTTAAACAAAATTTTGGGCCAGAAGTTTATACTGGTCTTGTTAAATTAAACGGTTTTTTGATTGGAGTTATAGCAAATAGGCAAGGCTTCTTAGGTGAAGGATATCCCCACTATGCAGATTATCCCGGCATTGGTGGCAAGCTCTACAGGGAAGGACTTATCAAAATGAATGAATTTGTGACGTTATGTGGTAGAGACAGAATACCAATAATATGGTTACAGGATAATACGGGCATTGATGTAGGTGATTTAGCTGAGAAAGCGGAATTATTAGGTTTGGGACAATCTCTACTCTACTCTATAGAATCTTCTAAATTGCCAATGATGACTATTGTTATAAGAAAAGGTTCTGCAGCCAGTCATTATGTAATGGCTGGGCCTCAAGCAAATAACAATAATGCTTTTACTTTAGGCACGCCTGCAACAGAAATATATGTTATGCATGGTGAAACTGCTGCAGTCGCTTCATATGCGAGAAGACTTGTAAAAGATAAAGAAGAGGGTAAAGATTTGCAGGAAACAATAGATAAAATGAATAAATTAGTTAAAGAGTATTATGAGAAGTCAAGACCTGATTATTGTGCAAAAATGGGATTTGTGGATGAAATTGTTAACTTTTCAGAGTTAAGGCTCTATATGATTGCCTTTGCAGAATCGTGTTATCAGAATCCTGATACCTTTTGCCCCCATCATCAACTAATATTACCAAGAATTATTAAGCCAGAGATGTGTTAAAATTTTTGAAAACAGTAAAATCAACCACCTATTTGACTCATTTCGCGGGGGTGGTTTTTTATATGATTTATTATATCAATTTTTTCTGGTTTCAGGCTAATTGAGTTGCATATGAAGCTTGTGAGCTCTTCAATTGATGCCCCTGATCTTAATTTACTTTTAATGTCAATTTCCTGCTGAGAAAAAAGACATAGCCTTAATTTCCCATCAGCAGTAAGTCTTATTCTATTACATCTACCGCAAAAATGCTCTGAGAGGGGGGAAATAAAACCAACAAAACCTTTGAAACCATTAATATAAAAATTATCAGCTGGTCCTTTTGAATTAATATTTGCAGGCAAAATTTTGCCAAATTCTCTCTCTATAATTACTCTAATTTCTTTTGCACTTATAATCTTTTTTTCATCCCATTTTCCCAGAGAGCCCCATGGCATATATTCTATAAAACGCACAATTAATGGATGTTTTTCCGTAAGCTTCACAAAGCTAATTATTTCATCGTCGTTAAGACCCTTTATTACAACCATGTTAATTTTTATAGGGTATAGTCCTGCATCAAGACTTTTTTCTATGCCCTTCAATACTTCAAAGAGCGCATCTTGCCTTGTAATTTCAAAAAACCTGTCTTTTTTCATAGAATCTAAACTTATGTTTAGTCTTTTTAATCCAGCAGATATAAGTTCTGGTAGCATTTTATTAAGCAGTATACCATTTGTTGTTATTGCAATATCCTGAATACTTTCGATTTTTTTAAGCTCTTCAATAAGATAGGGGATGTTTTTTCTTATTAATGGTTCACCACCTGTAATTCTTATGGTATCGATACCAATATTACTCGATGCTTTTGCAATTTTTATTATCTCTTCATATGATAATATTTCATTATGTGGAAAAAGTTTTATCCCTCCTTGAGGCATGCAATAAATGCATCTCAAATTACATCTATCTGTAACTGATATTCTTAAATAATTTATTTTACGCCCGAATTTGTCTCTATTCATCGTTGTTACCATCCTGGATCTTGCTTTTTATCCTCTTCGTAATCTATATTAAGTTTAAGGTACTCTTCTCTTTTCAAGTGAATTAATGGATCAAAGGCTTCTTTAGGTTCTGTTCCTGAAATAAATACCTCTTGTTTTGTTGATTTTGAATAAGAGGATGCAAGTAATCCTGTTTTTGCATCTACAGGCACAAAGCTAACACCTTCGGGTGCAATAAAATCAACTGGTGGATAAAAAGACTCTGCAAACATTGTGTAATCAAGCCATATTGGTAGAGCTGCTCTTGCACCAGTTTCTAAATTACCTAATGGTTTAGGCTGGTCAAATCCAACCCACACTCCAGTAACTAAATTGGGAGTATATCCTAAAAACCAGGCATCTACATAATTATTTGTTGTTCCAGTTTTACCAGCTACAGGACGCCCAAGGGCTTTTGCTCTCATTGCAGTACCTTCTTCAACCACACTTTTTGCCATACTTGTTAATACATAACAAACTGCAGGTGATATAGTTTGTTCACTTTTTGGTTCAGTCTCTTCTAATGTATTTCCCGAACTGTCAACAACTTTTAAAATTATCTGTGGTTCAAATTTTTTACCCATGGCTGCAAAAGTTGTATAAGCATTTACCATTTCAAATAATGTAACATCGCTAGCCCCAAGAGCAAGAGCCAAATTAGGTTCTAATTTGCTTTCTATTCCCGCTCTTTTAGAAAAATCAATAGCATTTTGTGTGCCAATAGATTCAAGCAGTTTAATTGTTACTATATTTCTTGATTTTGCAAGAGCATGTCTTAATGTTGTTGGGCCATAGTATTTACCATCAAAATTTTTAGGTGTCCACTCTTTAAAGCCTAAATTATAAGAAATTGGTTCATCGATAATTATGCTTACAGGAGTATATCCTCTTTCTAATGCAGCACCATAAATGAATGGTTTAAATGCTGATCCAGGTTGGCGTTTTGCTTGAACTGCACGATTAAACTGGCTTTTTATAAAATCTCTTCCACCTATCATTGCTTTTACGTAACCCGTATTTGGATCAATGCTTAGAAGAGCACCTTCAACAAGAGGTTCCTGTTCTAATGATACAATTAGTTCATTATTTTTACCAACATTTAAAATTTTAACATAAACAATGTCTCCAATTTTTAAAAGGGATTCAGCAGGTTTTTTAGTAACAGCCCATTGCATATTTGTGAAAGGTAGAGAAGCAGAAAAGATTCCTAACTGAAGAGTGTATTTCTTCTGTTTAATATTAATGTCTTCAACAATTGCTTTATAGTATTTATTTAGATTTATATCATCAATATTTTGGGGGCCATTCTTTATGAAAGCCACTTTCTTATCCAAATCATTTGCAAAATTATCAATTGGTCCTCTGAATCCCTGTCTTTTGTCCAGTTCTCTTAATCCTCTGTCTAATGCTTCGTAAGCCCTTCTTTGAAATGATGCATTAATACTGGTGAAAATTGTCAACCCGCCCTTATAGACTTTTTCTTCACCATATTTTGCAATCAAATTTTGTTTTATATATTCAGCGAGGTGACTGTTATACTGTAAATTTTTTAATCGTCTATTTTCCTTAGGTAGAGGGGTATCTATTGCTTTTTTATATTCTGTTTCTGTTATGAAGCCTAATTCGAGCATTCTTGATAGTACATAATCACGTCTTTTTCGAGATCTACCGGGATTTTTGAAAGGAGAATATGAAGATGGTGCTTTAGGGAGACCAGCTATTAAAGCAGCTTCAGCAATATTAAGTTGTCTAACAGATTTACCAAAATAATCCTGTGATGCCATTTCAACTCCATAAGCACCATTGCCTAAATATATATGATTGAGATAGAGTTGTAAAATTTCTTGTTTGCTAAATCTGTTATCAATTATATATGCTAAGACAAGTTCTTTAAATTTTCTTCCTATCGTTTTTTCCTGTGATAAAAAAAGTGAACGTGCTAATTGTTGAGTTATAGTACTTCCGCCCTGTACATATGATCCTGCGAGGAGATTCTTTATAGTTGCTCTAATAATGCCCCTTATATCCATGCCATGGTGTTCAAAAAACCTTGCATCTTCGGCAGCTAAAAAGGCTTTTACAACAATTGGTGGAATTTTATCTAATGGTACAGCAATTCTTCTTTCCACGTAATATTCTCCGATTAATTCTCCTTCTTCCGAATAAACGCGGGATATAAGATTGGGTTTATATTGTTTTAGTTCTTTGATATCTGGTAACTCTTTATAAATGTATAATACAAATCCCGCTATAACTAACCAGATTGATAATACTATTATCAGCAAAATTTTTATTATAATTTTCATATAATTTATTTATTATAACAATAACGAGAAATTATTAAAAGAGATGTTAAACTATGATATAAGTGAGGGGATTAAAAATTAATCAATATCAAATATTGTATTTGTTAAATTAAAAGTGCCACCTATTATATATCCTATATACCAATATCTTCCCCTTTGACCAGATGGTGGATTTATGACATTTAAAAGGACAGGTTTTGTGCCACTCCATTTCCATATATATGCCCTGATACCTGAGTTAGCCCATTCATTACTTCCATCTCCTGTTTTCCAGTCTTCTATAAAATAATGATAAGTTACACCAGACAAAATTTTGGAAATTCTTATGGTTTCAGAGTTAGTTTGCAAAGGGTTTGATGGGGAATCACTATCCCATAATAATCTTGCATAGGGCTCTAAATAAAAGCTACCTGGCCAGTCATAATATATTAGTGTATCTTTTGAATCATCTAAATAATCTGCGAATAAATAGGAATCGTAGCTGGCTGTGCCAGTGTATTTGGGAGACCATGTTATTGTTAACCAGTAATATGGTTTTGAAGGTGGAATTGGGATAAATCCTGCATAAATAAAATTGTTTATTATATCAAAATTGTTACTATAAGATGCGTATTTGTTTTTTGTAATTGTTAAGATTTGATTAGTTCCAGCATCCCTCGCAATAATGCTAAATAGGCCAAAATATTCATAAAATATATCTTGATTATAAGGGTTTACTGTTGCACCATATATTGGTACTATATCTTTTCCTGTAATTGCAGTTCCTAATTTTGTAGTTACTGTGGCACCTGATAGGGGTAACCCTGTTTCCGCATCCATAGCAATACCGTATATAATTCCAAAATCCTCTGTAGTGATTGTTGTATTTTCAAGTAAGTTTGCTAAACTAAGTCTTCCAAAAGTTGAACCATCATCTGGCCAACATGAGCCATCTCTTAAAAGAGGAGTTGGAGATGTTTTTGTGATAATAAGTTGCCCTATCTGATCATTAGTCATTGTTGGATATTGTGACCAGGCAAGTGCTGCAGCTGCTGAAACAAAGGGTGTAGCCATTGATGTTCCGGAAAGATAAACATAATCCATTATAGATATGGGAAACGTGGATATTATATTATCCCCTGGTGCTGAAATAGATACCCATGTTCCATAGTTTGAGAAACTTGCTTTGCAATTGTTATCTGAATGGGCAGCAACGGCAATAACCCTATTAGGATACTGTATCGAAAATCCAGCTGGATATAAAGGTTCATTATTACCTGAGTTACCAGCTGCTGCAACAAGTAATTTACCTTTTGTGTTGACAAGGTAATCAACGGCAATTTCTTCTGCGTAAGAATAAGTCCCACCTAGGCTCATGTTTACAATCTTAACTGATGTGTTATTGGCTGCATAAATTATGGCC
Organism: uncultured bacterium; assembly: GCA_938045315.1. Taxonomy (GTDB): domain Bacteria; phylum CALINM01; class CALINM01; order CALINM01; family CALINM01; genus CALINM01. The sequence continues at coordinate 5,677 of CALINM010000136.1, forward strand.
TGAACAATGTCAAATGATGTCCCACTTCCATCAGCACCCAATGCTTTGATTGCTAAAATTTTACTATTCCATGCAATTCCAGCGATTCCAATACCATTATTAGCCTTTGCAGCAATAATGCCAGCTACGTGTGTACCATGTCCCATATCATCCATAGGGTCGTTATCTGCATTTATATAGTCAGGTCCTTTAATAACTTTTCCTATCAAATCTGGATGTGTATAATCAACACCTGTATCTATGACTGCCACCGTTGATGTGGATGAAGACGGGATCATGGGAAAATTGCCATCTATATTAAAATAACCCCATTGATAACTAAAAAAAATATCATTTGATTGAGAAAAAGTAGTAATTTCATTTTTAATTTGAGCATATCTTTTAAAATTGGGTTCTACAACAATTATTTTATCTGAGTATCTATCATTAGTTTTTATTTTGTCAATTGTATTTTGTAGTATTTGTTGTTTTTTTTCAGGAAATACAATTCTACATATTTTCCCCTTGGGTAAATTTATTCTTTTTTTTAAATCCCCACCAATTTCAGAGACGATTTTATTAATTGTAAAAATGGAGACATTTGGCTTAAATACGATTATAACTTCCCCAGGGACATGAGCATCTCTTAGGAATGTTACATTTGTAGAAGCATATAAATTGAATGTAAAACATAAATTTATTACAAACACAATAAAAGTTGCTAATTTTTTCATTTTTGCAACTCCTTTGTATTTTTTTAAAGTTTATCACTAAAAGCATAAAAGTCAAATTTTTTTCTAATTTTTTGGCAGGTATATTTTAAGAAAGGGGAAAAAGCTACGCAGCTTTTTCCCGGAGAGGGGGGAGAGTATGCCACATTATAAAAATAGCAAATTAAGGACCAAAATTCAAACATTACTAAAATAATAAAAAAATTAAAATACGATTTTAAAAAGATAAAAATTTTACGTTATATAGCTGATATAATTTATTATAACCAGTTATTTTACGTCACGAAAAAACCTATCTTTTATTACTTGACAATGATACTTAAGTTATTGATAGAATAAAGAATCATCAATAAGGAGCAGGCTATGAATCTAAACTTATACAGAAAATTTATAACACTAAATAATCAAACAAAAGTTCTTTTAAGACCCCAATTAAAAGAAGATTATGAAAATTTAGTTGAACTTTTTACTAGTATGA
>CALINM010000137.1 GCA_938045315.1 uncultured bacterium
GGGACATGTTTAAAGAGATAGCCTCCATTGACTATTTCATTAATGGCTTGTTCAAAGGAAATGGTCATCCATTTGTTTTCGCCTCTCTTCCCAGCTCTTTTTAATACTTTGGTGATTCTATAGGGATCGTAGGCAGTTTGAATACCAGCCTGTCCCTTTGGACAAATGGCCATATCAATCTTACTTGCCTGTATAGGTGATGTATCTTGGGTCAAATGAGGAACTCCCACCCAAGGATTATAAGGATTACCATCAATTTTAACTGCAACGGCTTTACCATTTTCTCTATATAGCTTTACTTTTATGCCACACCCTGTGTTGCATTGAAGGCACACTGTATACAAAGTATTTTCAGGTTTAACAATCTCATAGAGCTCTTCAATGCTTAACTCCCCTGCTTCAGCCCTTCTAATAATATCCCTTGCCCAATCTAATTGTGAGGCAAGCAAAGTTCCACCAAGTAAGGCAGAACATTTCAAAAAGTCTCTTCTATTTAAACCATTTCCATTATTTTTCCTTTCCATAAGTTACCACCTCCTTTTAAGGTAATATATAATAAACTCTGGGTTGGGCTTGAGGTTTATCAGAAAATTGTGGATGGCTCCCTGGATACCCTATGGCTTTAGCCAAGGCTTCAGGTGTTATGCCCTTTAAAGCCTCTTTAGTTAATTTTTTCTCACCAGGACTTTTCACGGCTGCTAAGAAGGTAACTTTATTATTTTTGATCATTCTACAAATAAGACTATCTTTATCTCCTAAATCTCCAAAAAAGGTGGCTCTACTAATACAAGTGGTTACACAATTGGGAAGAATTCCACTCTTAACTCTATGATAACAAAAGTGACATTTACGAGCATTTCCTATGGGGATATGATATTCTTCTCTTGGCCATTTTTTTCCATATTCAAAGGCTGGAGCTTTTTCATAGTCTTGAATAGCAGGAGTATCCTGCGTGTAGAATTTCCCTCCATCAAGCATTCTTGCCTTGTAGGGACAGGCTATAACACATCTTCCACAGCCAACACATTTTTCATAATCAATCATAACAATCCCATTATTATCCTTCCAGGTAGCCTTTCCTTTAAAGGGACAGGCTTCTACACAAGGTGGCTTATCACATTGTTGACAAGGCCTAGGAACAAATAACCTTTTCACATTAGGAAACTTACCATTCACTACATCATATAATGGTCTATACATAATACCAGGAGGGCTCTTTTGTTCAGCCATACAACCCACAGTGCAAGCATGGCATCCTACACATCTTCTTAAATCTATTAACATTCCCCACTTAGGATTGGGCTTGGATAGTGCCCTTTTTAAATCCTCTTGCATAACTATGATTTCATCTTTTCCTTCAAACATTTATCTCACCTCCTTTTGATGACATGTATTGCAATTGGTAGCAAAATTAAAGGCTTTCTTGCCATTGTGGCATACCACACAAGCTTTGCCTTGCTTTTTGTGAGGACCTGCTTGAGCTACTTTTGCCTCAAAAATAGCTTGGTGACACTCCGTGCAACTCATACCCATTTGCACATGAGTATCATGGCTAAAAACAACCTTGCCAGCTTTTTTGGCCTCGTAAATAATATCCCCGCCACCAATGCGCGCAGGAAGCGAGGCACTAAAAAACAACATAATAATTAAACCAAGTATAAGTACCCTCATATACCTCCCTCCCGAATTAAGATTTTATTAAAATAATTTAAGATTTTTCTTAATTAAACTTTCAAAATTAGTCAAGAGGAGATTTATTAAAAAATCTCTCATAATAACCCAAAAAATAATAGATTTTTTATTTCTCTTAATTTTTTAAAATTTTTTTAAGAAAGAGCTAATCTTTTACAAAGCACTCTTTTTCCTCTTTAGTCTCTAATATATTTAATACACTCCTTACATCCTTCATAACCATATTTTTGAATGCTTTCGAAGATCCCTAAAGGATTTCCCTGACAATATATTTCACCATCCATAATTACATATCCCTTATCTGCAATTATATATTTGAGGATAAAACCCGTATGAGTTATGATAAGGGCGCTTTTCGAAAGGGATGGATAAGGTTCTTTATGCAGAAGTTTATTAATCATTTGGCCTATAAAAGAAATGTTTTCTAAATCAACCCCTGACTCTGGTTCATCTAAAAGCACTAATAAAGGATCTTGCATAAGCAATTGTAAGAGTTCGCTTTTTTTTATTTCTCCACCTGAAAATCCCTTGTTAACTTCTCTTTCTAAAAATTCCTCAAAATGAAAGGTTTTGGCTAATTCTTCTATCTTTTTTCCATTGGTTTTTGAGCATAAGGTCAATAAGTCCTTTAGCTTTACTCCTTTTAGAGTTGGTGGCCTTTGAAACATTATTCCAATACCTTTTTTAGCTCTCTCATAAGGAGGCAACTTTGTTATATCCTCTCCTTTAAAAATAATTTGACCTTGTTTCACTTTATACATTGGAAAACCCATAATACTCATAAGTAGAGTGGTTTTTCCGGAACCATTTCTTCCAAAAATAATATGAGTTTCCCCTTCAGGTAGAAATAAATTAATTCCCTTAAGCACTAATCTCCCTT
>CALINM010000138.1 GCA_938045315.1 uncultured bacterium
CCCTGTTTAGTTATTCTAACTTCGAACTGATATATTGTCCTTACAGTAAAAGTATCTTCTTTACCTCCTATGTTTAAGGTCAATTCTGTCTGTGTATCATACTCCGATGCTGATAACTGCCTTACCCTAACCACATCTCCATTTAGCACAGTTCCATTCTCTTCTCTCCATGTATCATCATTTACTTTATACTCGCATATCACAGATGAACAGTTTTCTAACCTTATCTGAGTCGGGCTATTTACACCTTTTATTGTTATAGCATTTGACTCCACCATTGTGTTTACTTGTGCTAAAGTTATATCTTGAAAATTAAATGCATCTGGCTCCATATCTTCTATGAAGCATTTACCCGATGTGTCTGAGTTGTATATGGCTGTTATCTCTCCTATGGTTAGCGACCTATTGTAAATAGCAACTTCATCTATTACCCCCTCGGCAAATTCTATCACTTGATTATTATTCTGATAATACCTACCACCTATCACTAACCCACTACTACCACCATTTATTGTAATATCACCAATATTAACAACACCTTTTGACTCACCATTTACATAAAACCTCATCTCACTACCATTTCTCACTACAGCTATGTGATACCATTCGCCAGCATTTAATATAATTTCTTCTGAATTAAAATCAGTATAAGGATAGCCTTCACCATCATATATGGCAAAATTCAACCTTCTACCATTGCCCCAAAAGGGATGTGAACCATACCCAAATGCCCAAAGCTTATAAGCTCCATCTGCCTCACTTCCTGATGAAATTAACCGCATAACTTTATTTGGATCTGGTGTCTTAACCCAACCCTCTATAGTAAAATCTTCTCTGCCAAAATCCCATACAACATTGTGTGCAACTCTAATGTAATCATCTACACCATCAAAATTAAACCCATTGTCAACTTTACCACCAGTAAACATTAACCCATTCGCCCCTACACCATGCCCTATACCTACACTATCATAACTATTTCCTTCACCACGCCACCAAGAAACCATATCGTTTGGTGGCGCACTACATGGCGTACATCTTCCACCACTGCCAGCATTATAGATATTTTGTATTTCCTCTGAATCCAAACTTCGATCATAAATTAGGATTTCATCTATTGCACCATAGAAACTATTTCCACCAAAGTTAGTTGTATAGCCAACTCTAAAAGGATTGGATGTAGAAGAAATAGTGTTTCTATCTGTGATGCCTTCTAAAATCCCATTTATGTAAATGTATATTTTATCAACAGTAGCTGATAAAGCAATGTGATACCATGTATTTAGATTTATTTCTGTGTTGCTTTCCCAATTATAGTTTGGATCCCAGCCCATTATACCCTCGAGTCTTAATTTTTTGTTATGAATTCTTATATCCCAGCCTAATCCTGCGTCTGGATTTGATTTTCCCATTACATACATATTCCCCAATAAAGACCTATTATTTATCCAGAACTCTATTGTGAATGGATTTGAACCAAAATCACCAATTGATTGATTTGTTACTTCTAAATAATTGTATGGCACGGAAAATGAAAAAGCATGTTTTACCTTTCCTAACTCAAAATTTATCCCATAAGTATTAAAATTTTCGTTGGATATACTATCTTTAGCATTGTTATCTCCTCGAAGCCATAAAGCCATCCCATTTGGTGACTGAATACATTGAATAGGTAAAAAAAATGCAGACACTTCACAATCTTCCGTTATAATTCCAGTTTCATATGTGAAATCCAAAAAATTTTGATTATAATTTCGCTGTTGCAATCCACCACACCCTGATACCATATTGAAATAAAACCCCTCATTCGCATAGCCAGTAATTGTCCTTGTATCACCATAACTTACTGTGAGATTTGACCCATTTGTTATGTAGCCATTTGTAGTGTTTGTATTGATTGTAAAAGTTTTTAAATCAAATTTTCCAGTTAAATAGGAGTTATCATTTATGTTAAAAATACAGGGATTGGATGTACATGATGATGCTGAACCGTGCTTATAACTCCATTCGATAAAATTAGAACTTATATTTGGAGTCGCCATAACAATAATCTGAGTTCCCTGATCGGGATAACATATACCTGTATCACCAGACCATAATATATTGCAACCAGATACGTTAATATCACCTGTCCCACTTCCTGTTTTTAATACAGTTAAATCATAATATATATTTGCCTGACCACCTTTTACCGCCCAAAAATTGTTATATGTAGAATTAGATTTGGCATAATTAACTGTTAATCCACTCCAGATAATTACTGACCAAGCTTCACTATTTCTGTAACTATTCGTTGAAGAAGTCCAGTAACCATAATTTTGAACATTTGTAAATCCCTGTGTGTTTAGCCAGTTTGCTGAATTAGTGTGCCCAGCATTTATTAAACTAAGAAGTTCATTGATGTTTGGAAGTCGCCAATCTCCAGCCTGTGAGCCATCAGAAAGTCCACAATATCCATCCATTAGACCATTTGCTAAGCTTAATGCGTTTTCCCAATTTATCTGACCATAACAACCCGCATTTTTTAACCATATAAGTCCCGTTAAATTATCAGTTATTGTGCCATTACCATTATCAGTAAACCTTGGAGACGGCCATGAAACACCAGACATAAACTCCCCATCCTGACCAGTATTTATACAGCTAATCTGTGTTCCCGCATCATTGTAACAATTTGTCTGTCCAGTTTTTGGTATATTAGTAGGATAATTAGGGTCAGAGTTGTGAAATTGTCCTAATCTTACAGGCAAAACATATTTATTTTCCCATTTTAGTTCATAAAATACATAACCATAATACAATGACAAATAGTAAGCATAGTTTTTGCTTAACTCATTACTTGTTGCAGTCCAATAATCTGGTTGAATATTAATAAAGGGATGTCCTTCTAACAGAGCAGTATTATTTTTTGAATAATCAATCAGACTTTTTAACTCATTTTTGTTAGGAAGACGCCAATCAGTATATCCAGCTCCACAATTAGAATATGTCCCATCATTTATACCTTTAATAAAATTAAGAGCACGCTGCCAGCTTACCATCCCAGTACCAGCATTTTGATCAAAAGAAGGATAAGATGAACCTATACAATTTGCATCCTTCAACCACATTAGTCCTGTGAGATTATCCATTATTGTACCATCATTATTATCGGTAAACCTTGGAGAAGGCCAGCTAACACCACTACGCCAGTGAGCATCTTGCCCTGTCCCTGAGCAAGATATTATACTCCCCGAAGCATCAAAACACAAAGTTTGACCAGTTCTTGGAATTTTAACCACCTGGGAAAAAGAAAATTCAACAGAAAAGAATACAAAAAACAAAAAAATAAAAATTTTGGTTGATCTCATTCTTTGCTCCTTTTTCAATTCAATTAATTACAATACCGTTAGATAAGGCTTATGAAAGTCAAAAGGAAAGTATTAAAAAGGAAAGGCGAAGGAATGCAAAAAATCATTTTTACATGATAATAACAAAATAAGACAAATATAGCAACTGAAAAATATTGTAATGATAGAATCTGCTAAAAAAGATGGTTAAGAATAAACTGATGAATTTATGTACTTTTACTTTTTTAAACAACCTCTTATAATTCTATCATATCCATTCAAATCCTGTTTTACTAAAACTTCAAAACCTTTCTTCTTTCCATATTTTTTTATATATTCACCTTGAGCATTACCAATTTCCAAAAGAATATACCCCTCATCTTTAAGATACAACTTTGATTCTCTTATTATTCTTTTTAACGCCCATAACCCCTTTTCTTTTGACATTAAAGCCTCTTTTGGTTCTTTTCTTACTTCAGGCTCTGCAGCTAAATAATCGGATTTATTAAGATATGGTGGATTTGATATTATAAGATCAAACTTGGTATCCTTAAGGGGTTCGAAAAAAGCACCCTTGAAAATTTTTACTTGTCCTTCCACATTGTGTAATTTTGCATTTTTTAATGTCAAATCTAAAGCTTTTTCACTTATATCGCAGCAATAAACAAAGCTTTTAGGAAAGAGCTTTGCAAGTGTTATACTTATTATACCCGTACCGCACCAAATTTCATAAATTTTTAAACTATCGTCTGTACCAAAAAGCATTTTTGCTTCATCAATCAAAAGTTCTGTTTCTGGCCTTGGGCAAAAAACACCTTTTTTAACTATAAATTTTTCACCATAGAACTCTTTTTCTCCAATAATGTAAGCAACAGGTAATCTTTTTGATCTTTCTTTCAAATTTTGCAAATATTTTTGTTTCTCCCTTTCATTTAAAATATACTCAGGATGGGCATATAAATATGTTTTATCTCTACCTATTGCAGACATTAAAAGAAGCTCAGTATCTAACTGGTATGTAAAAATATTTTTTTTCTTTAAATAGTTCTTACCATATATAAGTGCATCACGAATAGTCGTCATAATTGCTGGTTTTTCAGCGCTTCTGCCTGATAATATGTAATAAGAGCATCTATTATCTCATCCAGATCTCCATCCATTATCATATCAATCTTATAAAGCGTAAGATTTATTCGGTGGTCAGTTACTCTTCCCTGGGGGAAATTATAAGTTCTTATTCTTTCACTTCTATCACCCGTCCCAACCATACTTTTCCTTAAACTTGCCTGTTCCTGCTCTTTCTCAGATCTTATTTTTTCAAGAAGTCTTGCTCTCAAGACCTTCATTGCCTTTTCTTTATTTTTTATCTGTGATTTCTCATCCTGACATTGAACAACTATGCCCGTTGGCAAATGAGTTATTCTAACTGCAGAATAAGTTGTATTAACGCTTTGCCCACCAGGCCCTGAGGAGCAAAAAGTATCTATTCTTAAATCTTTTGGATCTATCTTAACATCCACTTCTTCCGCCTCTGGTAGAACTGCAACTGTTACAGCAGAGGTATGAATTCTTCCTTGAGATTCTGTTTTAGGAACCCTTTGAACCCTGTGTACCCCAGCTTCATATTTTAATCTACTATAAACTTTATATCCCGAAATCAAGGCTATGATCTCTTTTAATCCTCCGATTCCAGTTTCGCTCTTATCTATTATCTCTACTTTCATCTTATGCCTTTCTGCGTATCTTGAATACATCCTAAAAAGATCAGCAGCAAATAGAGCTGCTTCTTCTCCCCCTGTACCAGCTCTTATCTCAAGAAAGACATTTTTCTCATCATTCTCATCTTTGGGAAGTAATAAAATTTTAAGTTGTGTCTCCAGCCTATTCCTTTCTTCTTCAAGTATTTCCAGCTCTTCTTTAGCTAATTTTTTCAGTTCATCATCTTTCTCATTTTCCAGTATCTCCTCATCTTCAGAGATCTTCTTAATAACATCTTTATACTGTAAATAAGTATTTACAATAGGTTCTATCTCTTTCATTTCCTTTGAATATTTCGTATAAAGTACATTATTATTAATAACCTCTGGTGAGGTAATCTGACTTTCAAGATTTTTATATTTCTCTACTACAGCATCCAGTTTCTCAAACATACATGTCCTCTTTATCGTTCCAGAGCTTTAAAAGCATGAATAGCAACCTCAACTTGATTTATATCTGGCTCTTTCGTGGTTAATTTTTGTAACCACAATCCTGGCAAGAAAATTAACTTAATAAAGGGAACTTTCTCCAGTTTTAATAATTCATAAATAAAACCACTTATAACAGGAAATGCGACAAGCCTCAAGGTGATCTTCCCATAAATGTTTTCTGTTTTGAACAAAGAAAAAAATATAATGCTTATTAAAATAACCAATATTAAAAAACTTGTTCCACACCTTGGATGAAACCTGCTATATTTTATAACCTTCTCTGGTATTAGTTCTTCTCCATTTTCATAAGCACTGATTACTTTGTGTTCAGCTCCATGATATTGAAAAACTCTTTTGATATCTTTCATAAAAGATATTGCCACCAGATAGATAAGAAAAAAAACAATGCGTATTATACCTTCGTATAAATTAAACCAAACCTGCCTATTCAAAAATGGTAGATATACTTGTGAAAAATGTGTCACATAAAAGGGTAGAAGAAAAAAGAAAAAGATTGTAAATGCTATTGCTATAATTGCTGAAAAGGCAAATAATAAAGAATCTTTTTTCGTATTTTCTCCACCTTCCAACACATTAACAGAAAATTTTAATGCTTCTATACCCAGAATTAATAGAGAAAATAATTGAAAAAAACCCCTTACAAAGGGCATTCTAAACAAAAAGATTTTTTTTGAATTTGGTATTATCTGTTTTTTCTTTATTACTATACTTCCAGCTATATCTCTTACGGCAACAGCCATGGATTTTTCGTTTTTTAACATTACTCCTTCTAAAACCGCCTGACCACCAATTTTCGGTATCATATACTTAAAAGCTCCTTTTTTACTTCAAAGGATTTACCACAACTCATTTTACCTTCAGGGCATCTTGTTCTTATACATTCAGGGCCTGCATTACAAAATATGTTTGGGGCAATCTTTTTTACCTCTTTTAGCATTAATTTTGCCATCTCTCTTATTTCCCACTGGGCTCGTCTACATAGCCTTAATGTAAAAAAATGGAGAAGCTCCCTTGCATTCATAGTAACTATTATTTTTGTTTCTGAAGCATTTGGTAGTACATACCTTGCATCTTCTTTATGAATACCCTCTTCAATGAGCTCATCATATACTTTTTTCGTAAATAAAACAGCATCTTCGTATTTTTTAAGCAGTTTTTTGTTTTTTTTTATGGACTCTGGAATAATATAATCAAAATTATCACCAAAAGTTACATATCTTTGACTTTGTTGAGAATATGAAGCAATCCTGTGCCTAACTAATTGATGAGAACAGACCCTCGAAATCCCTTCTATCCCAAAAGTAAAAGAGGCATGTTCAAAAGCAGAAAGATGCCCACTTTCAGAAAGCTTCATTATCATCTCTCTCGCTTTATTTTTAGTAATTGCTTTCTTTAAATCTGAAATATTAGAAGGAAAATAACACAGCCTACCAGCCCTTGCAACAACTTCTTCCGGTTGCCCAGTGCAGGCAAGAAGAACTACTCTCAGCAAATGCTATTTCCTATTATACTTTTTGTTAAACTTCTCTATCCTACCAGCTGAATCTATATACTTCTGCTTACCTGTATAGTAGGGATGACAACTTGAACAAATGTCTACATGTATCTCCTTTTTAGTTGATGCTGTTTCAAAGGTATTTCCACAAGCACATTTGACAATCGCCTTACCATATGGTGGATGAATATCTTTTTTCATAATCAAAACTCCCTTTAGCAAAGTTTAATATTGAATTTTAATCCATTTTCCCCATATTTTCAAGAAATTCTTTGTTTGATTTAGTTAATCTTAATTTATCAAGTAAGAACTCCATGCTTTCAACTGGACTTAACTGTTGTAAAATTTTTCTGAGAAGCCAGATCCTTTGTAATTCAAAATTACTGACCAATAATTCTTCTTTTCTTGTCCCTGACTTATTTATATCAATAGCTGGAAAGATTCTTCTATCTGCTAATTTCCTATCAAGAACTAATTCCATATTCCCTGTTCCCTTAAACTCTTCAAATATAACTTCGTCCATTCTACTACCTGTTTCAATTAACGCGGTAGCAATAATTGTGAGGCTACCACCTTCTTCTATATTTCTGGCTGCACCAAAAAACCTTTTTGGCTTCTGAAGGGCATTAGAATCAACACCACCTGATAATACTTTACCACTTGCTGGAACAACAGTATTGTAAGCTCTTGCAAGCCTTGTTATGCTGTCAAGCAAAATCACCACATCCTTTTTGGCCTCAACAAGCCTTTTTGATCTCTCGATAACCATTTCAGCAACCTGAACATGCCTTGAAGCAGGTTCATCAAAAGTAGAACTTACGACCTCACCTTTCACACTTCTTTGCATGTCCGTAACTTCCTCTGGCCTTTCATCAATGAGTAAAACTATAAGATAAATTTCAGGATGATTTTTCGTAATACTATTTGCTATGTTCTGTAAAAGAACTGTTTTACCTGTTCTTGGTGGAGCAACAATTAGCCCCCGCTGTCCTTTCCCAATGGGTGTCAATAAATCCATTATCCTCATAGAATAATTATCAGGATCAGTTTCAAGCTTTATCCTCTCCATTGGATATAGGGGGGTTAAATTATCGAAGAGGATTCTCTCTCTTGCCTGTTCCACAGGCATGTTATTTATTGTTTCAACTTTAAGCAATGCAAAATACTTTTCTCCCTCTTTTGGTGGTCTTATTTGTCCAGATATCAACTCACCCGTTCTGAGATTAAATCTTTTTATTTGTGAGGGTGATACATATATATCATCTGGACCGGGAAGATAATTATAATCTGGAGATCTCAAAAACCCATAACCATCGGGTAGTACCTCAAGCACACCTTCTCCATAAATAATACCATTTTGCTCACTTTGGGCTTGTAGCATTGCGTAAATGAGCTCTTGTTTTCTCAAGGCATTAGCATTTTCCACATTCATCATCAAAGCCATCTGAGTTAATTCACTAATTCTTTTTTCCTTCAGTTCCTTCAAATTAATTCGTATGGGTTGGGGTTGTGAGTTTACTACAATATCTGGTTCACTTTCCTTTTCCTGAACCTCTGATGTTGTTTCTGAAGTTAATGTTGTTTCAGAAGCTTCTACTTCAAAACTTTCCTTTGTTTTTTCAACTTTTCTTCTTACCATAAACCACCTTTAATCTATTTTTTAATTTTTAAGAACACTCTAATTTCTCACAGGATAATATTCCATATCTTGGCGGGTAACTTAATAAATAACTTAATTTTACTCTATATTGCAAAATCAAAAATGTCAAGCCCTTTCTTTGTAAAAGATTATACTTTTTTCCAATTCCCTAATTACATAAGGAATTCCAACATCTTGAGAACCAGTGCTAAGAAGTTCTTTTTCTATTTCTAATCTTTTTTCTAAATCATAAAGCAAGTTTTTATTATTAATTGATCTCATTATTATTACTGAATTCATTCTTGTAAAAGTGTTTTCACTGTTTAGACTTTTTTTAAGTTTTAATATAATTGAGCGTGCTTTCAAAGGATTGGTATCACTTATTTTTTTAAATGCATTTATTATGTTCTGGGATGCTATTTGCCTTATATATCTATCCATAGGTTTCTCTCTAATTCCAATTAATTCAAATTGAATATCTATTACCCCTTCATCCACATTATTGCCCCAGCTTTCCACGATTAGTCTTCTCAATTGATCATCTGTTATTTTTTTAAAAAATTCATACATTTTATTCGTAACCTCATTATCCTCTAAACTACCCCCAACGACAATGGCAGATTTTAAAATTTCCTCATCCACAGGATAAGAATCTATAATCCCTATAACTACCTTTTTCCAAAAGGGTGAACCACTTTGCAAAGGCTTGAGAATCGGATTATACTTTCTTAAATTGTCGTAGGCTTCTTTTAGTTCCATTATGCTGACATTACATTATTTCTTGACATATTTTTAACTTTATACATTGCATTATCTGCTGCTTTAATTAACCCTTCTTTGTCCTTAGCATCTTCAGGATATGAAGCAAAACCCAAGCTCGCTGTTAATTTAATATTTATACCCTCTTCTTTAAGAAAAACAGTATTCCTCAAACTTTCGAGAATTCTTTTGGCAACTATCTTAGCATCTTGCTTACTTGTTTCAGGTAAAATAATAACAAATTCATCACCACCATATCTTATAGGTATATCAATATTTCGAACAGAATCTCTAATAATTTCAGCTACTTGTTTTAAAAGCAAACTTCCATAAATATGTCCATAAGTATCATTTACATCTTTAAAATGATCCAGATCCATAAATATTAAAGAAAGATCTCTTTTTTTTCTTATCGCCCTCTTAATCTCCCTTTCGAGCATTTCATGAAAAAACCTTGTATTGTAAAGACAAGTGAGATCGTCTTTGATAGTAAGCTCCTGTATTTTTTCAAAATTTTTAGCATTATCAATCGCAATAGCAATATAATCAGCAAGATGAGTTAGTGATTCTAAATCTGATTCAGTAAACTCATCACCTATTTTTTTATTTATAAGCTCTATTACTCCCAGAACCTTCCCCTTAGAAATCAAAGGAGCACATATTATAGATTCCGTTTTAAAACCGCTTACCTTATCCATACCAGGGAAAAACCTTGGATCTTTATAGACGTCAGGTATAAGGATGGGTTGCCTATTTACTGCAACCCATCCTGCTATTCCTTCACCTAATTTGAGTCTTTTCTTTTTTATTTTATCTGAACAACTACCTACAACTATACCAAAATATAGCTCCTGTTTTTCCTCATCCACGAGCAGTAATGACCAATTTTCAGCTGATAATACTTCTCCTACCTTTTCTGTAATTAACTGTAAAACCTTTTCAGAATCTAAAGTAGAAGTAATAAGCTTTCCAATTTCATATACGCTTTTTAAAATTTTAAACTTCTTTTCAATATCGTTTTTAGCAATCTCTTCTATTTCACATGTTTTTTCCATTAAAGATAAAAATAATACAAAGATTTACACTTGTAAATGAAAAAATTTTTTTAAACCCTGGTTTGCATCATTTTTTCCTTTCTAAGTATCTTACTATGTTATCCTGTCCTCTAATCACAAGCCTTTCTTTCTCAACAACGAGAATAGGCAATCCTTCTTCAGCACTTTTAACAAGTCCATGCCATGCAAGAAGTGCAAGCCCTTCTGGATTATCTTCAGTTAATTCCTCAACCCTAATACCCAATTCTTTAAGATTAAAATTCTTCTTAATATATGAACATTTATCACAGGTAGGTGCTGAAAATAAAATCATTTTTTACCTCCTTACCCTTCTATTAAAAATAGTCTTTACTTCTAAATCTATCTCTCAATTCTCCTAACTTACCTTTATTCCAGCTTGAGATTCTTGTAAAATACCCAGTTATCCTTGTAATACCCTCAACCCTTTCAGAACTGCAATAATAACAAGAATCGAGAAGTCCTCGCATGGTTTTTTTACAATCAAGGCAGGTTGTAAACTCGGGGGAAAAAGCTACCTGATCATTTTCAGTTAAATGAAATATTTTTTTAACGAAATTTGCCATAGCTCCTGTGTCAGGCCTTTTTTCTCCTAACCATATATGGGTTAAAGAACCTGCTTCAATCAGAGGATGGAATAAACCTTCAATTCTGATCCTATCTATGGGATTAATTGGATGACTTACATTTAGATAGGTTGAATTTGTATAGTAAATCTCACCTTTTGCTATATCACCTTTAACTATCCTTCCTGCTTTCTCTGAAAAATGCTTTAAATCAAGCCTTGCAAACCTATAAGCGGTGCTTTCTGCTGGAGTTTGTTCTAATACAAAATGCATGTTATGCATTTTACTGAACTTATCACATAAAAGCTTCATATGGGCAATAATTTTTAACCCAAATTTTACAGCAAATTCGCTTTCATGCATTTCCTGACCTAAATGATACTGGACAAGTTCATTAAGACCTACCATACCAATTAAATAAGAAACTCTATGCATTCTCAAATATGGCTGTCCATCTTTGTTCATGGTAAGAAGTGCAAGGGGCCCCCTTTCACCTTGAGATAAAAGTTTTTCCAGAAATATTCTTTTCTGAATATGAGCTCTAACAGCAATTTCAACTCTTTCTGTAATCAAACTGAATAGTTTTGTATCATCACCTTTTGCTTCATAAGCAATTCTTGGAAGATTGATGGTAACATTTTGAATAGCCGAATACCTCATCTTCCATGGCTGTTTAGCATCTTCAAAATCACTTTTTTCAAGCTTAAAACTTAATCTGCAACATTCAGATATTTTAGCAGTATTGCCTCTATCAAAAACAAAATAAGTATTTCCCTTTTCACATGCCACATCGCAAATCAAATGCAAAAACTCTTCATTACCCTCTTCATTCCAGAATTTTTCAGTGATGTGGACTAAAGGTTTAGGGAAAAAGAATGGTCTGCTACAACCATCACCCTCCATATAAACTTCAAAAAGTGCCTTAACAAATTCTTTCGCAGTTTTTGAGTATTCACCATAAGTTTTACCTGTGTACTCTCCACCAGGACCAATTGCAGGTACATCTTCAAAATGTTTAGGAACTTCCCAGTATAAATTTATATCTGAAAAAATAGCTTGCCCGCCACGAGCCACAGCCTGTTGAGAAAACTCAAAAATAAGCATTTGAGCTAA
Source organism: uncultured bacterium (assembly GCA_938045315.1). Taxonomy (GTDB): domain Bacteria; phylum CALINM01; class CALINM01; order CALINM01; family CALINM01; genus CALINM01. The sequence continues at coordinate 12,185 of CALINM010000138.1, forward strand.
CTGCTTTAAATCTCTTTTTGATAACCCCTCTAAATAGGGAGCAAAAAATAAATTCACAGCATCCCACCCTATTGCACCAGCAAAATTAGATTGTAATGCAGCAGCAAATTTAACCATGTGTGCTAACAACACTTCAGGATGTTTAGCAGGCTTTGCAATCGCAAGGGAATTAGGCAATGATAATCCAAACTTCTTAATATATTCAAGACTTTGTCCTGAACAATAGGGTCTATCAATAAAACCTAAATCATGTAAATGAATATCACCTTTCATATGAGCATCAGAAACATCTTGAGAAAAAACGTTTAGCAATGCATATTCTTTTTTGATATTCTCTGCAAGGGTTAAATTTGTAGCTTCTGGTCCATGGGGCACATTTGCATTCTCTTTGTTAGGATAAACAATCAACTGCTCTACATCATAAAGGGGCATACCAAGTCTGGTGTGCATTCTTCTTGCTTTCTCAAGCCCCTTCTCTATCAATTTTGCATCCACAAGTTCACGAATTAGAGGAGCTGTAAGTACTGTGATGCCCGATTTCAAAATTATCTTTTCCACTTCCTCACTAATTAATTCTGCTGTACCTTTATCGAGAAATGTTTCTCTAATAAGAGCATCAACAATTTTTTGTCTGTTCCACGTAACAAGCTCTTCATCGGAGGTCCTAACAAAAACTGCTAAATCTGTTGTATCCTTTGTGTCAAACAATTTCATGGGCTTTAATTCTAAAACCTCTCCCATCATAAACCTCCATATTTTGTAGTGTAGTCAAAATTAAAACACAAGATATAGTTAAAGTCAATTTTTTTAATTTTTAAAATTGCTAACAATTGTTGATAATAGATGTTCTGGCAGGAATTTACTTTATTATTCTAATATTTTCAAACATTTTTCTAATTTTTACACGCATTTATTAACAATCATTTCACATTAAAATAACATTAAAAATCTAATGCTCGTTAAAATATACTTCTTAATCTGCCATTCTTTTTATTTATTAAAATTACATCAACTAAATTGCCCTGTTTATCCAGCACTTCTATTATAAAAAATCTCCTTCTTTCCCTTATCTCACCTATATTAATTTCCCTATCAGAATAAAAGGATTTAAGGATATTTACAGCATCTTCTTTGCTGTTTACTGAAAATGGCTTACCATATCTTCCCCTTTGCTTATCAAATTTAAAATCACCATAGGGAGATTTTAAAAGATTGTTAATATCCCCTTCTTCCTTTGTTTGCGCATAAAGAAGAGATTGAAGAAAAAGTGAAATTATAAGTATTCTAATTAAAGTTTTCATTTTTTTATTATACAACCTAATAAAAAAAATAATAAGGGCGAAAAAATCGCCCTTAAAAAAATTTATCTCAAACTCCTCGCCCTGTGTGATTCCCTTATCTTTTCTAATTCTCTATATATTTCATCAATTTCTTTTTTTAAGTTATCAACCTTAACGTTATCAGGATGTTCAGATAAAAGCTCTTTCTCTAATAAAAATTTTTTTTCATTCAATTTCGATCTTAATTCAAAAGTTTCTTTTCTCATATCCCTTAACGCGGGTGTAAATCTCTTTATTTTTTTATCGAAATCTACTGGACCACCCCATGTATAACTGTCCTTTCTCATAAAACCTAAACCACCAAGCTCCTGCCTGTATTTTTCACGGATCTTTTGAAGCTCACTCCACAAATTTCCTACCTCTTTTTCTAATTGGCTAACTTTTTGTTTGTCGGGAGAATCAGATAACAACTCCCTTTCTAACTCAAATCTCTTTTTATTGATCTTTTCCCTTAATTCAATAGTTTCTTTTCTAAAATTCCTATAATTTTCATAATTTCTACAATACGGTCCACCATATGACAACTCATCACACCCAAAAAATCCCCTCCCCCTACCTCTCGCTTCAGCAAAATTTACTGATAATAAGAATAAACTCAAAAATAACAGTGTCCACATTTTTTTCATAATTAGTTCCTCCTTTTATTTTTTTATATCTACATACTATTTAAAGGATGAGGAAATTTTATGGATAATTTGTGAAAAATTTGTGAATTTCTAAAGGGGAATTTTGATATTGAATTTTGTCCCTTGATTTATTTTGCTCTGCACAGAAATTTCACCACCCAATATATCTACAATTTCTTTTACTATTGTTAATCCAACTCCCAATCCATCGGTATTACTATAAAAGGGATCGAATATGTATGGTATATCTTCTTCTTTTATTCCCTTTCCTGTATCCTCAACCTCTAAAATCAGCTTTTCCCCCACTTTAAAAACTGTTACTTTAATATACCCCTTATCAGTAGCTTTTATAGCATTCGAAATTAGATTAAACAATATTTGCTTTATGAGATCTTCATCATTAATAATTACCAAATCCCCTGGCACATCAAAAATTAATTCAACAACCTTTCCTTCCAATAATCTATTCTGTATCACCCTCTTAATGTCTTCTATTAAATAGTTAAAATTTACTTCACTTTTATTTATCTTTTTTACTTTTTTCTGGATTTTATATAGATCTTCAAGGCTAAAAACCATTCCCTTCAGTTTTTCAATCTCTTCTAATAAAGAAACAAGCCTATCTTTTGACAAACTAATAACTCCATCAATAGCACCTTCTATTTCGCCTTGAATTATTGTGAGTGGTGTCCTCAACTCATTAGCAAATTTAGCAATACTCACTTTCCTGATTTCTTCCATTTCTTCGAGTTTATAAGCCATGGTATTAAATGATTCTATCAGCTCTCCCAGCTCATCATTGGTATTAAAATGAATTCTAATATTTTTTTTCCCTTCCCCAATCATTGAAGTCCCAGAATGCAATAAATTCAAGGGATTTAAAATTGATCGAATAAGCAAAAAATTGAATAATAAAGCCCCTAAAATAGATATGATAATGGAAATCATAAAAAATTGATTTGTTCTTTTAACAAACAAAAAGGTTTTTTCTTCATCTAAT
>CALINM010000139.1 GCA_938045315.1 uncultured bacterium
AAGTGTTCCTTTTCTTGTTGATATTCCTTTGATTGGAAATTTTTTCAAGTACATTAATCAGGAAAAGAAAAAGTCTGAACTTGTTATTATGTTAACACCCTATATTTTAGATACGCAAAATATTGAAGATGTAAAAAAATGGGAAGAAGAAAATATAAAAAAAATAGAACGCCCTTTCACAAAATACCTTAATAAATTAATATTTTTTCTAATTGTGAAGTTTGATATAATACCATCGTTTTAAAATTATTTTATTAAAAGGAGGTTCTTTTACTAACTTATGTTGGAACGTGTTAAGGAAAAGCTAAAAAAGGGTGAAAAAATTGTCTATGTTGCCTTTGGAGATTCAATTACTGAAGGTTATGGTGTAAAAGAAGGCTGGCCAGAGAAATTAGTTAAAGAGTTAAAGAACAAATATCCTCAAGCGGAAATAGAATTACTAAATAAAGGGAGGGCTGGCGATACTCTTGAGGAATCTATGTGTAGATTTGAAGTTGATGTTCTATCATATAATCCAGATCTTGTGAGTATTAATTTTGGTATTAATGATGCAATGAATGGGGTCAATCTTAACGATTTTGAAAAGCTTTTAAGGGAGTTAATACAGACCATTAAAAGCAGAACCAATAGTGAAATAATTGTTCTATCATCAGAAGTACTCGAGGATGAAATAGCTGATTCTACAGCGAGAAAGTATTATGATAAGCTTCAAAAAGTGAGTAGAGAAGAAAAAGTTGCATTTGTGGATATACATAGAATATGGCAACAAAAGCTAAGAGAAGGTGTTGAATTATCTACATTGCTTATTCCAGGGTTAGATCATCCAAATGAGGAAGGTTATAAGATTTTTGCTAAGGCAATTTCAGATTTATTCTAAATTTGATGCTGTGTAAAATTAAAGACTATAGTTTTATTGCTGATGTAATGTTAGGTAAACTTGCCAGATGGTTAAGGATTTTAGGGTTTGATGTAATATATGATAGGAAATTTGATGATGAGAGCATTCTTAAAATTGCATTAAGTCAAAATAGGATTGTTTTAACAAAGGATACAAAGTTAGTTTTTAATGCGGAAAAAAATTCTCTTAAATATATTTTTATCAAAGAAAATAATTGGTTTAATCAGCTAAAGGGTTTGATTCATATATTAAATATTGTAAAAAATGATGTTTGTATTTTCAGCAGATGCCCTGAATGTAACTCTCCAATAAAACAGGTTGCAAAAGAAGAAGTGGAAGATTTAGTCCCCGATTTTGTTTACAATACATTTCTAGTTTTTAGCAAGTGTAGAAATTGTGGGAAAGTATACTGGGATGGGTCACACAAAAAAAGAGTTGAAAAGATTTTAGATAAGTTATTTGAAAAATAAAAAACCCGGACGAATCCGGGTTTTTTATTTATTTTTTCTTTGCAGGTGCTGTTGCAGGAGCAGCTTCAGCTCTTACTGCTGGTGCCTGTGCTGGATGACAGTAGCTACAGAATTTTCCTAAATCTTTACCGCCCTTCGTATCAATCACAAGATACTTATAATTTGGATTAGAAGGATGGGGATCATGACAGCTTGTACATGTAAAAATTCCTTCTGCACTTAAATTTGTTGTTGGAACTTTTGCCTTTTTAAGTGTAACGCCTACTGGATGTGTCTTATGCATCTCTATGGGCATTATGCCTACATTTTTGTTGTGACAACCAAGACAGAAGGCATCAACACCTTTTACAGGTTCTCCTGTTAAATATTTTTCATTTGTAGGAGCTACTATGGCAAGCTTAGCACCTTTTGCCTGATGGATGCTGTGACATTTGATACAATTTTCATCGTGAAAAACGAGACAAGAAAGAATTATAAGTTTTTTCGTCATTTCAGCTCCCCTATGGTTTCATTTTTTATTGAGTTAAATATACTTAAAAGTTTTGTCAATAAAAAATTTCGTGTTGACTTGTTTTGAACAATTTGGTTTTATAATTTATTATGAAAAGGGTAGCTATCGTAGGAACGGGTTCTTATGTACCAGTTAAAAAACTAACTAACCTTGATTTAGAAAAGATAATAGACACTACAGATGAGTGGATTTATACAAGAACAGGGATAAGGGAGCGTAGAATTGCTGATAAAAATGAAGCCACATCAGATCTTTGTAAAATTGCTTGTGAAAGAGCATTAAAATCAGCAGGGATTAAACCCGGTAAAATTGATCTAATTATTCTTGCAACAATAACTCCCGATACACATTGTCCTTCTGGCGCAAACTGGTTAGAAGCAAAATTGGGTTGTGATAATGCAGTGTCTTTTGATATTACAGCTGCCTGTACTGGCTTTATTTTTGCCCTGCATGTGGCTGAAAAACTTATTTTTTCAGGGGCTTATAAGAATATACTTGTAGTTGCTGGAGAGGTAATGTCCCGTGTTGTAAACTGGGAAGATAGAGAAAGTTGCATCTTGTGGGGTGATGGAGCAGGTGCTGCAGTTCTCACAGAATCTAACATGGGAGCAGAATTGAGATCAACCCACATACATACAGAGGGAAAAAGTGGTGGAACGCTTCTTATGCCAGGTGGTGGTTCAAAAACAACCCCCATATCCCATGAATCAGTTCATATGAAGCTTCATTACTTAAAAATGATAGAAGCAAATAAATCTTTTAAGGTTGCTGTAAATAAATTTGCTGAGGCTGTTAAGGAAGCTTTAGATTATAATGGCTATAGCATAAAAGATGTAGATTGGATAATCCCCCATCAGGCAAATAAGAGAATTTTGCAGGCAATGGCGGAAAAGCTTGGTTTCCCTTTTGAAAAAGTTTATATAACAATTGAAAAATATGGCAACATTTCTTCTGCGAGTGTAGCAATAGCCCTTGATGAAGCGGTGAAAAGTGGTAGTATAAAAAGGGATGATATAGTTGTGTTAACAGCATTCGGTGGTGGGCTTACCTGGGGTAGTGCTCTAATAAGATGGTAGCTTACTCTTCAAGTAAATGATTTTTTAAATCCTTCATAACATTCATTATTACATAACGCTGGATTTGATTCGTCCCTTCATAAATCTGAGTTACTTTCGCATCTCTCATATACCTTTCTAAGATGAAGTCCTTCATATAGCCATACCCACCAAGTATCTGAACTGCGTTGCTGGTAACTTCGTTGGCTGTCTCTGAGGCAAACATTTTGCTCATCGCTGAATACATTGTAGCTTTTTTTGAAAATCTAATTTTTCCTTCTTTTGTTTCTTTGTCTATAAGTCTTGCCGCTTTATAAACAAGAAGCCTTGATGCTTCAATTTTTGTGATCATGTCGGCCAGCATAAAACCTACACCTTCATGGTGAAGGATGGGTTTGCCAAATTGGATTCTTTTTTGTGCGTATTTCAGGGCATAATCAAAGGCACCACCTGCAATTCCCACTGCTTGAGCTCCTATCATAGGTCTTGTTCTGTCAAGGGTGGAAAGGGCTATTAAAAATCCCATTCCCTCTTTGCCAATTTTTAAATCCTCTTCTACAAAAACATTTTTCATAAAAAACTCAGTAGTGATAGAGCCTCTTAGTCCCATTTTATCCCTTGCTATTCCCATTCTTAACCCCTGTGAATTTTTGGGAACTAGAAAACAGGTGATTTTTCCCTGTCCGTCCTCCATAACTTTTGCAAAAGTTACAAAATAATCAGCTACATTACCATTACTGACAAAGCATTTTGTTCCATTTAATATGTAACCACCATCAACCTTTTTAGCTGTGCTTCTTATACTCTGTGCATCGGAACCTGACTTTGGTTCCGTAAGGGCAAAAGCCAGCATTATTTCTCCAGTACCAATTTTTGGCAAGAAACGCTTCTTTTGTTCTGGGGTGCCTGCGATTTTTATAACCTGTGATGCCGTTTCCTGAACCTGAAGGATTAAAGATGAAGAGGCGCAGAATTTGGAAATCTCTTCCATGATTATGCAGAGATAAACAAAGCCTAATTCTAATCCACCGTATTCTTTTGATATATTAGTTTTAAAAATACCTTGTTTTTTAAATTCTTCAAGTATGTCTGCGGGGAATTCTCCTGTTTGATCAATTTTTTTTGCCCTTGGTTGTACAACACTTTTTGAAAAGTCTCTTATTTTTTTCTGAAAAGATATCTCATCATCTGTTAAAAAAAGAGGCATAATACTAACCTCCTTTTGTAAGCATTTCATAAAAGTATATAATGATATGATAAAAAAAACAATAGTTGTTTCATTTTATTGAAAAAAAACGTCTTTTCTTTTATAATTATTCGCTTAATGAAAGTTTCAGATTTCTATTTTGATTTGCCAGAAGAATTAATTGCTCAAGTTCCTATTAAAAAAAGGAGTGAATCAAAGTTATTAGTTTTATATGAATCTGGGGAAATAGCTCATAGAAAATTTATTAATATTGTGGATTTTTTTGGGGAGGATGATGTTATAGTCTTGAATAATACGCGTGTTTTAAAAGCGAAGATTTATGGACGGAAAAAAACTGGTGGGATAGTGGAGTTGCTTTTTTTTAAAGCTAAGGAAGAAAAAAAATATTATGCCCTTGTGGGAGGTAGGGTAGGAAGAGGAGCGACAATCTTAGTAGATAATATTGAAATTAGTATCATTCAGAAAAATGAGAATATATTTGTTGTGGATGAAGAGGAGGAAAAAGTAGAATTTTTAATAGAACGATATGGTAAAATGCCATTACCACCATATATAAAAAGAACCCCTAACATTGAAGATGAGGAAAGATATCAAACAATTTTTGCTAAATATAAAGGATCCGTTGCTGCACCAACAGCATCTTTACATTTTGATGAAAATGTTACACAGAATTTGATTAATCGGGGAGTTAAATTAGCCTATGTAACTCTTCACGTTGGACCTGGTACTTTTCTACCCTTAAAGAGTGAAAATGTAGAAGATCACAGAATGATGGCAGAATATTGTGAAATATCTGAAGAATCAGCAAATACAATTAATAAAGCTTTAAAATATAAAAAAAATGTTTTATTCTGTGGGACAACAGTTGTAAGAGCAATAGAGTGGGCGTCTAAATACGAAAGAGTTGAACCAAAAAAGGGTTTTGCAGATATATATATTTATCCCGGTTATAGGTTTAAAGTTGTAAAGAAGATGCTAACCAACTTTCATCTTCCTTCTTCAACACCTCTTTTACTTGTTTGTGCTCTTGCAGGAAGGGATCTTATTTTCAATGCTTATAAAGAAGCAATTGAAAAAGGATATAGATTTTTTAGCTACGGGGATGCAATGCTTATATGGAAAAGGAATTGATAAATGTTTGATCTAATAAAAAAAGATAAAAGCTCAAATGCAAGAATGGGTAGGTTTCAAACCCAGCACGGAGGATTTACAACTCCCGTGTTTATGCCCGTTGGTACTCTGGGTACGGTTAAGGCAGTTTCGACAAAGGAAATTGAAGATTTAGGTTATGAGATAATTTTAGGAAATACTTACCATATATATTTGAGGCCGGGGCTTGAGATTATAAAAAGCTTCAATGGCATCCACAACTTTATAAAATGGGAAAAATCTGTTCTAACAGATAGTGGTGGATACCAAGTTTTTTCATTAAATTCTCTAAGAAAAATAAAAAAAGATGGTGTGGAATTTAGATCTCATATAGATGGAAGTAAACATTTTTTTACACCAGAAAGAGCA
>CALINM010000140.1 GCA_938045315.1 uncultured bacterium
CTGCGCAGGTCTTATCGCTATTCATGGTTATTGTGGCCCTATAACCACTACCACTGCAGCCGCCACCCCAGCTTTCTAATTCTGAGTCTGGATCAGGTACTGCTGTAAGGGTTACTAATGTACCATAATTATAAACCTCACTACAGTCACTACCACAGTTTATGCCTAAAGGACTACTTGTTATCTCTCCACCACCTGTACCCGCTTTGGTAACTGTAAGAGTATGAGTGTTTATACCAAAGTTAACTACTACTGTACAGTCCGAGGTTATTTGATTTGTCACATACGTGCTCCCACTCAACATACCTCCACAAGTTCCACCTACACTCTCAATATGATAACCTGTACCAGAAACTATCGCGCAAGTAGTACTAAAATTGTATTGCACTGGATTAGGACTACATGAAACTACCCCCCCATATGAGGGATTTTTATCTATACTAACGAAATATATTTCCCTCTCAAAGTCTACAACTAAAGTACAATCAGCTGTTATTGGTACTGTAGTGTAATAACCACTATTAAAAGTGCCTTGACAACCTGATATGTTTGAAATCTTGTAACCTTGATTTGGTATTATTCTAAAAATTAATCTTTCACCATAATTTACTGTTTGAGGCGTATTTGGTAAAACGCTTCCTCCTTCTCCTAGAGTTACATTTACAGTAAACCTATAAATATCAAAATTAGCAACTATATTTTTGTTTGAATCAAGGTTTAAGGTGATCGGGTTCTGTGATGAATTTATAACTCCAGACCAATGGCTAAAGTATGTGGCAGGTGAAGAATTATATGCGGTAATTGTTATCTGTTGTGTTGTAAATTCATTAGAACAAACTCGAGATGGACAATTGATGCCTTCTCCTAAAACAAAACCATAGTCGATATTAGGCATTATAGAGATATTTACAGTAACTTTCCCAACACCAGAAACATTTATATAGTGATCGCTTAGTAAGGCATCAGAATTAAAGCTAAAATTAGCAGTTCTTATGCCAGCAAGTGAAGGGCTAAATTTTATTTGAATATTGCCTTGTTCTAATTGATTTATTTCGTTATCTAAACAATTAGTATTTATTGGGAAATCATGAATATCACCTGTCTTTATAAATTCATTAATATTCAAGCTTCTAAAACCTGTATTATAGAGGATAAAGGATTCCTCTTGTGAAAAATAACCAAGATAAACTGTGCCAAAATCTTTTATTGATGGTTCAATATAAATATCGGAATAACCAATTTGTGTAGGTGTCTGTTTATACGTATCATTTGTTCCATCTCCAATTTGCCCAGACCTGTTATCTCCCCATGTCCAAAGAGTATAATCTGATGAAGATGGAGATGAAGTTTTTATCCCTATAACATTTTTACCACCCACAGCAACTATAACCCAATTATTTTCTGTATCTATATTTTTGGGATATAAACTGGCTTCTGGTGCATTTCCATCACCAAGCTGTCCAAAATCATTTATCCCCCATATCCAGAGTCTACCGGCGTTCAAAGCAACACCATTATATAATCCTGCACTTATAACGGTCCTGAAAGAACTTAAATCAAGGGCTTAAAGATTTGAGTTTAATGTGGGAGTTGAAAAAGCAATACCCGCATACATACCAAGTGCTCCTGTGTTATGACCCCAAACATATAGCCTACCATTATTTTTAACCCCATATGAAAACTGCCATCCCGCCGACACAAGTACCCAATCATTATCTAAACCTACCTTTTGTGGCATGCCCACATCATTAAAACCAGCATCCCCATTCCCAATTTGGCCATACAAATTTCCACCCCAAGCATAAAGTTCGCCATTATTTGAAATTGCTAATACATGATCATAACCAGCAGAGATTTTATTAAATGAAACACCAGTGGGAAGAGTTACCTGAACAGGAACTCTACTGGATGTAAATAAACCATTACCCAATTGACCTGATGCTCCATCACCAAAAGCCCATAAAGAACCATCAATTTTTTTGCAATGGTAAAATATCCACCTGCATAGACTTCAACCCAGTCACTTTCATTACCAATTTGTGTAGGAACATTTACCCTGTAATAATCTTTTCCTAACCCTAACTGTCCAAAAGAATTATCCCCCCAGCCCCACAATGTACCATCATTTTTTATAGCTACAGTGTGACTCCACCCTGCAGAAACATCTTTCCATCGTGATTGCCCATCAATAAGAACAGGTAAATTTTTATCTACATTTGTTCCATCTCCAACCTGTCCGTTATTGTTCTTCCCCCATGACCATAATTTACCATCAGGCTTAAGGACAAGGATATGTGAGCTATTTAGGTTACTAACTCCATCACCACTAACAACGATTTTAGGTTGTATTGGCTGAAATGGAAAAATATATGAAGCTTTTATAAAAAAAATAAGTAAAATTAAGAAGATTTTTTTAGCATATTTTAATTTTACTCAAGTTTTAAAAAAATAACTACTTTCTCTCTAATGGAAAAATCTGATACTCCGGTGGATTTTCTAATCCCCTCACCACCCTATCGAAATATGAACCTTCCCTAACACTCGATTTTGGAAAATTAACAATAGGCAATGGTTCTTGTGATATGCCCATTTTTTTTAACCCCTCTAAACCTAATTTGATTATGAGAGCACTCTCAGCTACTGTTTTACCTAAATTTCTAAGGCTCCTTAAATTTAATATTCCACCAATGGGTGGTTTTGTTCTTGATGAATCTGGAAGAAAACCCATTTCACCTAAAGGAATTTTAGAATCGCTCGTATCCACGAGCCCTCCTAAAAAAGAAGCCTGCGGAGGTGGATCAGATTTATGAGGTTTTGCACCAACTACAAAGCTACTTCCTATGGATAAAGCCCATTTATGGATAGTAGAAAGCGCTGATTCCTGTCCACCCCTTCTTTCAAAGGCAACTACAACCCCTCCTACAACTTTATTTCTTATTGCACCGCTCAATGATGATCCAGCATAATGACAGAATGGCGCTCCCCTTTCGAAAAGTGCTTTAAGTTTTGCAGACACATCAAAAGCATATGAGGGAGTACCAATGATGATTCCATCTGCATCTGCAATCTCTTTATAAATTTCTCCCACATCGTCTTTGTGAACAAAACACACATTTTCCCAGCTTGCACCTTTGTTAAATCCATAGCATTGATAACACCCTTCACAGGGATAAATTTTTTTATCCGCAAGGCTAATGAATGACGTTTCTATATTTTTATAAACTTCTTTTGAAGCTTCTAAAGCTATTTTTATAGCTGTTTCAGTATTGCCTTTTCTCGGACTCCCAGAAATACCAAGAATTTTAACTTTCATTTGTAATCTCCATGTTTTTTTCAATATAATTTTTCAAATCATAAAATGTGAAAAAAGGACGTCCTATAAATCTTTTTATATCTAAGAATTCTTCTTGTAAAGAACACAAGACATTGGCTACAATACAATCGAGTCTCAAATTTTTTGAATCATCATTATAATAAATGAGGGGGTGTAAATACTTCCAGCTATTTTTTAACCTATCGTACATTGATGTAAAGCATTTTTCAATTGTAGTTTTAATTTTATCTATATCATTATAATAAAAATTTTGAAAACTTTCTAAATAGTCTCTTTTAATTTTATTGCTTAATAGTTTATCCTTTCGTATGACAAAACTGCTAAACTCTCCATTATTTAAAATGATGTAAAAAATAAAATTTTTGTACTTTGAATTTAAAACTGTAAATGGTAAAAAAGGCTCTCCATATTTTTCAACAAAGGTAATGTTAATAAAATAATTTTCAAACCTTTTTTTGTTCTGAAAAGCCTCTATCACGCCATCTTTTAACTCTTTAATTGAAGGGAATTTTAAAAATAAATTACTGTTCTTTATCTCTGCAGATATAATATTAGTTAGAAAAACTTCTAACCCCGACCTTTCTAATGTAAGCTTATTTAAGATTTCTAAAACATTCATAATAATAAAACTTTGGGAGCGGTAAATAGCCGCTCCCAAACCCGGGAATAAATCAAGTTTAAAGACCCCAAAGGGGTCAGCACCCCTCTTTACAATGGGTTACAGGTCGTAACATATATTTTGCTCTTGCTACCATACTTTTCACCCCCTTTTTTTGTATTCAGTTATTTTCACAACCTGCTGAACACCCGGCATTTTCTCAAGATCTGTAACATCAAAACCAACGACATCACCTATAACTCCTATTATTACATGTTTCATACCCGTGGATTGATGAATATCAAAATTATTTGATATAAGATAATCTTTTACCCGCTCAATGTCCTCCTGAGTAGCAGTAGATTCCATTATAACTAGCATTTATTTAGTCTCCCTTAGCCCTTATTCTTTCTAATCTTCTTGCTTCATCAATTATACGCTCGAATAATCTTATTATAGCATTGTTTTCAAGGGGACCGGTATTTTCTTTTATTAATTTCTCAATTATTTTTTTCTCACGTTCTGGATCGTAAACAGGTAAATTATATTTTTTCTTTATTTCTCCTATTGCCAAAGCTATTTTAGATCGCTCATTTAAAAGCTGAAGGAGTTTACTATCTATTTTATCAATTTCCTCTCTCAATACTTCTATTTCAGATAACATCATAAATAACCACCAGGTTTTCTAAAAATAATTGTGTCCTTTAACCACATAGAATCATCGGTAGTTGGATAATCAAGATTATAATGTAATCCTCGTGATTCTTTTCTCATTGATGCACAGGTAATTATTAGATCCGCAATATTGGTAAGGTTTCTTAATTCCAATAAATCTGTATTTGGTTTAAAATGAATATAATATTCTCTTATCTCATCTTTTAAAAGCTCGATACGCCTTTTTGCCCTTTCTAATCTTTTATCAGTTCTAACAATACCAACATAATTCCACATAAGTCTTTTAATTTCATCCCAATTATGCTTAATCATAATCATTTCTTCAGGATCAATGTAAGTATAGTATTTCCATGGTGCTACAAGATCAATCTTTACTGTTTTTGTTTCATGAAGCTTTTTAACACAATCTTCATAAGCATTATGTGCAAACACAACTGCTTCTAAAAGAGAATTGCTTGCCAGCCTATTTGCTCCATGTAAGCCTGTACATGCAACTTCTCCAATTGCATAAAGATTAGAAAGTGTAGATTCACCATTCTTATCTGTTAGAACACCACCACACATATAATGAGCTGATGGAACAACAGGTATCCAATCTTTTCTAATATCAATGCCATTGGAAAGGCAATGTTCAAAAATTTGAGGGAATCGTTTTATTATAAAATCTCCATTAAGGTGTGTTATATCAAGATAAACATGTTTTAAACCATATTTTTTCATCTCCACATCAATAGCTCTTGCCACTATGTCCCTCGGTGCTAAATCTTTTAAGGGATGATATTTCTCCATAAAAGTTTTTCCATCAGGGAGTCTCAATACACCACCTTCCCCCCTTACCGCTTCAGAGATCAAAAAAGATTGAACACCATTAGATTGATACAGAGCAGTTGGATGAAATTGAAAAAATTCCATATTTGCAATTTTTGCACCTGCACGGTATGCCATTGCAACACCATCACCTGTAGCAATAGTGGGATTTGTTGTATGTAGGTACACTTGTCCACCACCACCTGTAGCAAGCACTACAAATTTAGCAACAAAGGTTTTTACTTCACCTGTTGATTCATCAAGCACATAAGCACCAAAACATCTATCTTTGTTAGGGACTTGTTTTGTTAGTTTAGACTCAATTAATAAATCTATAGCAAAATGATTCTCTAAAAGTAGAATATTTGGTATTTGCTTAATTCTATCCACAAGAGTTTTTTCTATCTCTCTGCCTGTAAAATCTCCAGAATGGAGAATTCTTCTATGTGAATGCCCACCTTCTTTACCTAGATCAAACCTTTTTTTCTCCTCAGATAAAGTAAAACTCATTCCCATATTAATTAAATCTTTGATTCTATCGGGAGCGGATTTTACCACCATCTCTACCACATCTTCATGACAAAGACCAGCACCAGCAATAATAGTATCCCTTATATGATTTTCAAAAGAATCATCTTCATCAAATACTGCTGCAATGCCACCTTGAGCAAAGTTGGTACTCGAATCAGTTCTCTTCTTTTTAGTTATTACACATACATCTCCATAGTTAGAGGCTTTAATAGCGAAAAAAAGACCTGCAATACCACTCCCTATGACAAGAAAATCTGTTACTATCATTTAATTTTCATTATAACAAAACAAAGACTCTATACAAAATAATATTATGTTAGAGAGGAGATGAAATATACTTAAATCTACAATTTAAAATTTGAATTTTTTAAAAAAAATGTTAAAATTAGACTAAAAAAATTCTATTTGGAGGTATTAACTATGGGTAAGGTCTTAATTGTATATTTTAGTGTAACTGGTAAAACAAAAACTATGGCTGAATTTATAGCTGAAGGAGTAAGATTTACAGGTAACGAAGGGGAAATAAAAAAAATAAATGAAATTAAAGATGTAAATGCTTTAAACGGATATGATGCCTATATATTTGGCTGCCCAACTTATCATAAAGACATCACAGAAAATATGAAAACTTTTCTCTTTTTAGCAAAAAATGCTAATTTAGAAGGGAAAATAGGGGGAGCTTTCGGCTCTCATACTCACAGTGGAGAGGCTCCAAAGATTATATACGAAACAATGGAACATGTTTATAAAATGAATATGGTAAATTTAGGATATCTTCTTTTAAAGGAAGGGCAGGTTGGTACCTTTGAAGGCAATCGGGCTTGTCAGGATTATGGTAGAGCAGTGGGGAATATGATTGTATAGTTTACTTTAATCTTTTTACTGTTGCCTTTTATTGAGTAAGTTTCATAGAATTTATAATATGAAAAGATTTCTTTTTTTTATTATAATTTTTATATTTAATGCTTGTGGGAAAAAGGATATCGAAAAAAGGTCGATTATCTTTTAAAAGCCAGAGATTATGAAAAAGCGATAAATATTTTAGACGACAAAATAAAAGAAGATCCATCTAAGGAAATATATAGAGTTCTAAAAATAAAAGTTTATGCTCGCTCAGGTAATATCGATTTAGCCTTTAAAGAATATGAAAAATATTACTCCCTTTCAAATAAAATCAATAAAGATCTACTAAAAGAATTAGGATTAAGTCCCCTCAATGCTCAAATATCACCCTATAAATTTATGGTACTACTTACACTCGCTGATTTTAAAAAACTCCCAGAAGATGTGAAGAAAATTGCTTATAACTCTCTATCAGATGGCGATGAGATTGTTCGAGTAGGCGGATGCTGGCTTGCTGGAAGGCATACAATAAGAGAGTGGAGTAAAGATCTTATAAAGTTGACGGCTGACGGGAAAACTGCCGTTGTCTGGAATGCTATATGGGCACTGGGTGAAATTAGAGATGAAAAATTTTTGAACCATCTTTCTTCACTTCTCGCTAATGCAAAAGATCCCTCAATAATAACTGAAACGATAAATGCAATAGGTAAATATAAAGATAAAAGCTCTTTAATAACGTTAAAAAAGTTCTTGAACCACTCCGGTAAAACCCTCTCAACAGCTTCACTGGCTGCTGTAGAATATATAGAAAAAGGCACTATAAAAGATACTTACAACTTCATAAAAAATCAAAAAGATGAACAATTGATGGGATTTTTATATTTGTTAATTGGAGAATACAAACAAAAAGACCTATACAATGAGATTGTTGCTGCATTAAAGGATAGGGATAGACAATTTAAAGAAAATGCTATTAGAGCCTTAGGTGAAATGGGAGATAAAAAAGATTTTAAAATCCTGGAAACTTACTTATCATCAAAAAATCAAGCAGAGCGAATTCATGCCTATTTTTCTGCTTATAAACTTGGTATTGAAGATGTCGAAATATTCAAAAAAGGGCTTGATGACTCTGCTATAGAGATAAGAAGAATAAGCGCTATAGCTTTAAGACAAAAAAAAGATAGAGAATTAGAAAAAATGCTTCACGATAAGTTGTTAAGATCCTCGATTTTAGATAGAATTTATCTCGCATTAGCAATAACACAATAGATAATCAGCTTTTTGATAAACTCTTAAATAATTCTGATAAAATAATACATGTTTTTTCATATATCCCTTTACACTTAGACTCCCTCGGTCCAGCAATATTCAAAATAGAAGGTTTAATATTGCCAAGCCAATTTAGAATCTTATTGACGGGATCACTTTCTTTGTCAAGATTAACAACTAAACATGGTTTATTGAGCATAATTGCAAATTTATAAGTCTGGGCAGTACCACCATCTAATACACCTTCGTTTATAATTAATGTGGCATCGGAAGTCTCAACATTTCTCTTAGTTCTAACTTCATAGTTGCTGGATTCAAGTTCTTGTAAAAACTCATACTTTTCATCAATTATCCCATCTTCTGCAATTCTACCCTTTGGGATCGCTCCACCATAGGGAAGTCCATACTTTATAGCAGTATCAAGCGCTGCTCTATCAACCCCTGTTTGCCCGCCAGAAATTATTTTTAGATATTTCATATTTTAAATTATATTATTCAATGGTATGATTAATCAATATAGTTATATGGCTGAATATTAATGGTACAATCTTATTTTTTTAAAAATATCTATACTTTCAAAGAGTTTACAGAGGATGAAATTAATAAAATTATACAAATAATAAATCAGATCCAATTAAAAACAGGGGAAAAATTATTTTCAGAAAACGATGAAAGTGATGCATTGTATATAATTATAAATAGTAGTGCTATGATTAAAAAAGGATCAATGGTCCTCTCAATTTTAACTCAGGGAGAATGCATAGGTGAAATAACCTTTCTGAACAAAGAAAAAAGAACCGCTACTGTAACTGCAATTGAAGACTCAGAGATAATCAAGATAAAATATGATGATCTTTATAGATTGATGGAAGAAAATTCTCAAATCGCTTCAAAGATTTACAAATCAATTGCTATAATATTGAGTAAGAGACTGGTTGAAATAAGTAATACCATAGAAACGAGATTTCAACCACTAAAATTCCTGTGTTAACGAGAAATTGTTTGAATAAATTTACTTATTCTTTTATCTTTTTTAACAATTCCTATAGCTTTTAAAATTATAATCTTATTAGCTATTTATTAGATTCAGGAAAAATCTGTGCATTAGCAAAAAATTTAATAGATCAGGGCAAATACAGAGAATCAATAGAACATTTAAATAGAGCTATAGAAAAAGATAAAAAGAGCGAATATTTCTTTGTACGGACAGTGGCATATAAACAATCAGGAGAATTAGATAAAGCATTAGAGAATTTTGAATATTTTATAAAAACTGATAAAAAAATATTGAAGCTTACAAAAACACAAGTGAAATATATTTTCAAAAGGGTAAATTATATCATGCTATTCAAAGCATAAATAAGGCACTTAATATAGAACAACAAAATACAGAGCTACTTCATATAAAAGTACGTTTATATTTACATAGTGGTATGATAGATGAAGCTTTTCAAGTATATATGGGATAGTACAATGCGATCCCAAAGATGGAGAGAGTTATTCAATGTTAGGAATATTGTATACTGCCCGGGCTGAGTATGATAAAGCGCTAACCATGTATAATAAAGCAATAAAAATTTAACCAGAGATTGGAAACTTTATTACACAGAGGCACAAATTATATTACAATAGAATAAAAAATATGCTTAAGCTATAAGTGATTTAATACTGCATTAAGTTTTTACAATGGCTTCACCAAAATCTATCTTCAAAGAGGCTATGCATACTAACATTCAAAAGAATATCTTAAAGTTATAGACGATTTTAAATTAGTACTCTCTAAAGACAATCAAAATGTGGAAGCTATCTATTATTTATTGGGTATGGCCTATAAGAATATGAGAATAATAAACGAAGTAGTAGAAATATATAAAAACTTTTTGAAAATAAAGAAATCAGAATCTTTTCAAGAACATGAAAAATACATCTGCAGAAAATAGAAGAAATATAAAATAAAAAATAGTTTTTCTGATATAATATTGAAGATGGAATACAGAATTTTACAAGAATATTTAAGCTCAAGGAAGCGTAATATTATACCTGAAAAGGGCTTTAAACTGGCATCGGTTTTGATACCCTTAACTGAAAACGGTAGAATTTATATACTTCTTACAAAACGAGCAAAACATTTATCAAATCATCCAGGTGAAATCTCATTTCCAGGTGGAAGGGTAGACATATCAGACAATAATAGATTGGATACTGCATTAAGAGAGTTAGAAGAAGAAGTTGGCATACCCAGACAAGAAGTTACAGTAATAGGAGCTCTCGATGACGCAATAAGTATTACTGACTTTCACATTATACCATATGTAGGTATTATTCCCTTTTTTTGCCCCTACAATTACAATAGGTCAGAAATTGATGAAATTGTCTTAACCCCTCTTGCATTTTTTTTAAATGAGCCTAAACGTGAAGTATACGAAAAAGGCAATATTAAAAAAGATAATTTAATTTACACCTATGGAGATAAAAAAATTTTTGGTTTGACTGCCTTTTTATTAAAAAAACTTGTTGAAATTCTCGATGAATCAGGTTTCCTCAAAGAAAATAGAGAGCTTATTTTCTAAATTTTTACTCTCATAAAACTCACCGATAGCAAATGCATAAACTTTTTGCTCATAATCGAAAAGGGTAGCCTTTCCACTCCATAAATTACCTTTTAGTTTTTTTATGACCTCTCCTTTTACTAAAATTGGAAAATCAATAGGCACACTTTTCTTAAAAGTAACATTAAGTTTTCTGGTAAAAGTGAACAAACCTTTAAAATAAAAGGCATACCATAGTGCCTCATCTAAAAGAGTAGATACAATACCGCCATGCACAATGCCCGGATAACTTTCATATTCAGAGGGAATAGTACATTTAATTAAAGAACAATCTCCATCCTTTGTTATTAAAACAGAAAGTCCTTTTACGTTTTTAGTACCGCAGCAAAAACAGCTTTCCGTATAAAAAATTTTATTACTCATATACTACAAATGATCGGGCAATTTTATCATGCCAGCCTTGTTTTTTATCATCAATGGCTATCATAATCCCAAGAGCGATATAAAACAAAACTCCCAAATAAGGTATTATACCCGGTAAAAAATAGCCCATCAACCATCTTAAAAAAGCCTTTCCTGTAGAAATATTTCTACCCTCATAACTAATAACCTTAATTCCAAGAATTTTCATCCCCAAAGTTTTACCCCATTTACTCCATGAGATAATATAATATCCAATACTAATAATAATAATGATCAAAATTGTTAGTAGAAAAAAAGAAATGTTGAATAAAACTGACACATCACCAGTTTCAACTCTTTCAATAATATTTTCAGTAACAAAACTATTCTTATAGAATACTATTGGTACAGAGAATATTACAAGCAATAAAAGACTATCAATAATATATGCAATAAATCTTACCCAGAAACCAGCATATTTGAACCCTTGACAGGTTATATTATCTTTCTTATCTTCTAAAATTATTTCACTAAAAAGGAAATCACCTTTCTCATAATCAAAAGTTTTATCACATTTAGGGCATTTAACTTTTATTTTTCCTGGTGGAATGATTTGATCATTCACTTCTTTTTCATAATAACAATAGGGACATTTAACTAAAGCCATATCTTAATAATA
>CALINM010000141.1 GCA_938045315.1 uncultured bacterium
ATTAGTATAGAAGAGACATTTAAAAAGTTTATTTTAGATCTTGAAGATGCTAAAGAAAGAAGTGATACAGCAAAGTATATAGCTCTCCTTAAGGAACTAACTAGTTTTTTAAATAATTTAGATTGGGAAGTTTATTTCAAAAATATAACAGATTTAATAAACAATCTTCTTAATCATATGGAAGATAAGTCAACCCTTCCTGGTATTGCCAAAGAGGTAAAAAAGTTTTTGAATGAAAGATTAACTGAAAAAAGGCTATCGCAGTTTGCCGAAATGCTTATCCAGAATTATAATAATGAATTCGTTACAGATAGAATAAGAAAAATTTTTAGTTTCATTGGAGAGCCAGCTGTTGAAGTGCTATTAAACATTTTGAGCAACGCAAATGATATAAAGACAAGAAAAATTATAATAAATGAACTTACTTACCTGGGGGATGTGGCTTTTAATAGAGTACTTTATCATTTAAATGATGAAAGATGGTATATCGTAAGAAATATGGTAACTATCCTTGGTATTTTTGGTAAAAAGGAGGCAATTCCATATCTTTTAGAAGTTTCCAAACACAGCGATTCAAGAATTAGAAAGGAAGTAGTAAAGTCCCTTGCCAGAATCCAAGACCCCAGGGCTTTTCAAATTTTAAGGGAAATGTTAAAATATGAGTCTGAAGATGTAAAAAAGCTAATTATTTTTTCCTTAGGGATTATGAAAGATTTTAATTCTTTAAAGTCGATTATATCAATTCTGGAAAATGAAGAGAGTTTGTCCTTAAAAAAGGAAGCTCTTTTAGCCCTTGGTAGAATTGGTGATTCCTCAGTAATACCTATTTTGCAAAGATATGCTTTAAAAAAAGGTTTTTTCAAGAAAGCTGAAAACAAAACGTTAAGATTATCTGCCATAGATGGGTTATCAGAAATTAGGCATAATGAATCTATTAGGACATTAGAGAAGTTACTAAAAGATAGTGATGAAGATATAAGAGATGCGGCGTTTGAAGCAATACAGAAGATAAAGCCAAGAAATTAGATATAATTTGATTTTAGATATGCCGGTACTGAAAAATTGTGAAAGTTTAATACAGAATATTAATGCAGCATTAAAAAACTTTTCTTTATATCCCAGGGGGCATCCCTATGTTTCCCAACCTATAGACAAGTCTTTTAAACTCATACAGAGTTTTTTAGAAGAAAGTAATGAAGTGTTAATAGCTTATTTGGATGGGGTTATATGGGTTCAAAACATCCCAATACCACAAGAGTTTTTATGGGATACAGTTGTAAAGGCTTTTGTTAAACTCAAGAAAGAAAGTTTAACAATATCAAAGGGTTTGGCTCAAGAAGAGTGGGTTGATTTTATAACAGTTTTAGCTTCAAATATCACAAAAGATTTAAGAGATGAAGTTTTAAATTATCCCCACATAATATTTGGAGGGATAGAAAAGGAAGCAAAAAAAGAAGCTATAGAGGTTTATAATGAAGCTAAAGCTGTTATAACAAGGGTTATTGAGGAAGTAAGACTTGGTAAAATACCTAAAGCTGATGATGTAAAGTTTGTTGTAAATAAGATGCTTGACCAGGTCCTTAAAAATAAGCAAACTATGTTGGCCCTTACGTTAATAAAAAGTTATGATGAGTATCTTTTTAATCATTCTGTAAATGTGGCAATACTCTCTTTGGCTCTCGGTGAAACCTTAAACTTGAGGCCCGACCTTTTAAAAGAATTAGGTACTGCTGCAATGTTGCATGATATTGGTAAAATTAGTATTGATCCCAGAGTAGTTTTAAAACCCGATAAGCTTACTGAGGAAGAATGGCAGGAGATGAAGAAGCATCCTGTTAATGGTTATGAAATATTAAAACAAATGGAAGGATTGTCAGAGGTAATTTATAAAGTTGCTCTCGAACATCATATGAAATATGATTTGACCGGTTATCCTGAGATAGCTAAGGATTATAAACTTCATCCGGCAAGTATGATACTATCTATCTGTGATTGTTATGACGCCATGACAACCCATAGGGTTTATCAACGTTGTTATGAGCCCAGAGAAGCTCTGGAGTTTATGAGTAAGATGGCGGGTAAAAATTTTGAACCCAATTACTTAAAAGCCTTTATAAAAATGTTAGGTATTTATCCCCAAGGGACACTGGTTAAATTAAATACTGGAGAAACTGGCATTGTGACAAGGCCAAATCCATCTTCACCTGATGAGCCAATCATAAAAGTTGTATATGATGTTTTTGGCAATAAGCTTGAAAAGATTAAAACGATTGATTTATCACAACACCCTGTTGATGAAGAAACTAATATCCCCATAAGTATAGTAGGAACTGTGAATCCCTCCTGGCATGATATTGATGTGGCAGAATATGCTTTAGCCGATTAAATTTTTAATTTACCAATGGCTTCAATAATTTCTGCTTTTAGATTAAAATCTTCTGTTTTCTCTAATAACTCTAATAGATATCCATAAGAATTTACATCACCTACGTTGCCGACAGAGATAATCAGTGATTGTAGTGCTTCTTTATTATCTTCAATAAGTAATTTTTTGTTTAATACTATAGAAATTTGCGGTAAAGGGAATTTTCCCAAAAACTCATATGCTAATTTTCTAACTATTGGGTCAAAGTCATTTATTAATTTAGCAACTTTTTGAATATAGCGTGGATCGTTTTGTTCCATAGCAGATTTTATTGCTATTGCTTTAACTCGGGGGGTTTCGTCATCAAGTGCTTTGCTCACAAAATCAAAGCCTGACTTTGGACGCACATTGTTTATTTCCATTAATAATTTTGTTTTACTCCCTTCACTTAAGTTTTCGTAATTATTAAAAGCATTTTCAAAGTATGGTTTAGTTTGAAGCCTTGTGATTGCGATAGCAGTTTTTTCTGCTATATTTTTCTGACTATTATTTAGTAAAGGTTTTAGTTTTTTTATAATATCTGCTATCATAATTTAAAAAAGTATCAGAAATACTGCTAACAGTCAATATGGAAAAGAAGAAAAGAATTATTGGGATTGATTTTGGGATAAAGAGGATGGGTGTTGCAATAACGGATGAGACTCAGACAATAGCCCAACCTCTATGCGTAATTAATAGGGAGGGGAATAAAAAAGACATTGAAAAAATAAGAGAAATTCTGAGAAAATATGATGTTAAAAAAATTGTATTAGGTGTTCCAGAAAATGAAAAAGGAGAAATAACAGAAATCGGAAAGAAGTCTATGGCCTTTGGTGAAAAGTTAAAAGAACTTGATGTTGAAATAGAATTCATAGAAGAAAGTTTTACTACAAAAATTGCACATGATACCTTAACCTTAACAGGTTTTAAGACTAAGAAGCGTAAAGATTATGTTGATAAGATTGCAGCCACATTAATTCTTCAGGATTACCTGAGGAGTCAAAGAAAATAAAATTATGCGAAAAAAATTGATAGTAATAAGCTCCTTAATTGTGAGCCTTTTTTTGATTTTTGTTTTTTTCTATTATAATTATGTCACAAGTCCACTTGGGATAAAGGAAGATAAATTATTTGAAGTCAAAAAGGGTGAAACTGGTCTTCAGATAATAAACAATTTGTCAAGGGAAGGAATAATTAAATACAAGTTTTTATTTAAGATTATGGTTAAACTTCGTGGAGGCGATAGAAGGATTATACCTGGTTTTTATTTAGCTAGAAAAAATGAATCTTTAGAAAATTTCTGGAATAGGTTGCTTCAAGGTGATGTTGAAAAATATAAACTGGTAATACCAGAGGGATATAACATTTACCAGATTGCTTCGGCAATAGAGAACATAAAATTAGGTTCAGCTAAAAGATTTCTTCAATTGGTTAAGGATAAAAAATTTATTAGTTCTTTGGGATATGAAATACCATCCTTAGAAGGATATCTTTTCCCTTCCACTTATTACTTTACGCCAAATACAAAAGAAGAAGATGTGATCAAGGAAATGCTAAAAAAAACCGAGGATGTTATCTATAGAGAGATTGGCATACCAGAAAAGATGTCTAAAAGAGAGATCCACAAAATACTAATATATGCTTCTATGATTGAAAAGGAAGCAAAAGTAAAAGAAGAAATGCCTCTAATTTCTGCTGTTTTTCATAATAGAATTAGAAAGGGTATGAAACTTCAATGTGATCCAACAGTGATTTATGGTTTAAAGAATTTTGATGGTAATCTTACAAAAAAGAATTTATATACAAAACACCCATACAATACTTACGTTAATTATGGACTTCCACCAACACCTATTG
>CALINM010000142.1 GCA_938045315.1 uncultured bacterium
ATTCTATACCCTCTAAAATGAGTAATCTCCTCATCAGCTCTAAATTCTATTGGTATTTGAGCTCCACTCGAAATTTTCATATCTATTGTTGAAACAGGTGCCGCAACATAAAAGGGTATTTTATGATAATTAGCCAAAACAGCAAGGCTATAAGTACCTATTTTATTTGCTGTATCGCCATTAGAAGCAATCCTATCAGCTCCAACTATTACACAATCTATCTCCCCCTTTGACATCAAAAAACCTGCCATGTTATCACATATTACCGTTACCGGAATATTATCTTTATGAAGTTCCCATGCAGTGAGCCTGGATCCTTGAAGATATGGTCTTGTTTCATCTGCAAAAACTTTTATATTATTTTTTTTCCCATGGGCATGTCTTATTACTGATAAAGCTGTACCATATTTTGATGTAGCAAGTGCTCCTGCATTGCAATGGGTAAGAATCTTAAAACCATCCTTAATTAAAGATGCACCCATTTCCCCTATTTTTTTACATATTTCAACATCTTCTTCGTATATTTTTAATGCTTCTTTTTTAAGGATTATCTTAATATGTTCTAAATTTAGATGTTTATTTTCTTCATAGATTCTCTTCATTCTATCAATAGCCCAAAATAAATTAACTGCCGTAGGTCTTGTATTCGCAAAAACATCAAGTACATTATAAAAAAATTCATCAACTTTTTCAGGGCAATCAATCTCACATTTCTCAATTGCAAGGGATATCCCAAAAGAAGCGGCAATGCCTATTGCTGGAGCACCTCGAATAATCATATCCTTTATAGCCCTTGCAACATCTTCATAGTTTTTATAAAGATGATAAACTTCTTTATCAGGTAAAAGCCTTTGATCTAATATTGAAATACCCTCATCGGTATAGGCAATGGTATAGAAATTATTACTCATTTTTTCTCCTTTTTTTGTAATTTACCCTTTTTATCTTAAATTCCTTACAATTAATATTTTGTTCTTTTATCTTCTTTCTTAGTGTGTTTCTATTTAATCCTAATACTTTAGCAGCTTTTATTTGATTTCCCCTGGTCATTTCAAGAACTTTTTTAATTAAAGGCTTTTCAACCTGAGAAATAACAAAATCATATACATTTTCCATTTGACCAGATTTAATAATTTTCATAAATTCATTTAGCTTCCAATCGATTATTTCTTCTAATGAGAGCCCATGGATCATTTCTTCTTTTGGAATCACCTTCATCATAAAAAGAAAATCATGTTTATCAAGAACATTATTAGGTGATATTATGAATGCTCTCCTTATGGTATTCTGCAATTCCCTTACATTTCCAGGCCAATCGTAGGATTTAAGAAAATTAAGTGCCTCTTCCGTTATTGTTTTCTTAACACCAATTTCAGATGAAAACTTTGCGATAAAATGCTTTACAAGTAATGGAATGTCTTCAAGCCTTTCCCTTAGGGGTGGCAAAAAAATTGGTATTTGATTAAGTCTATCATAAAGATCTGCCCTGAACATTTTGTTCCTAATGAGTTCTATTAAATCTTGATTTGTTGCAGCAACTATTCTAACATCAATTTTAACAGGTTTACCTCCACCCACAGGCACAATCTCTTTTTCCTCAAGCACCCTTAATATTTTTGCTTGAAGTTCAATAGACATATCTCCTATTTCATCAAGAAATAGGGTACCTGTATGGGCCAACTCAAATTTACCAATCTTTTTGTCTACAGCTCCAGTGAAAGCCCCCTTCTCATACCCAAAAAGTTCACTTTCCAGTAATTCCTTTGGTATTGCAGCACAATTAACAGGAATAAATGGGTTTTTAGATCTATTGCTACTATAATGTATGGCCCTTGCTACAAGTTCCTTACCTGTACCTCTTTCCCCTTGTATTAGAACAGTTACATCACTATTTGCAACTTTTCCAATAATTTTAAAGACATTATTAATCGCCTGTGATTTACCAACTATTGTGAATTCTTCTTCAAATTTTTCACTCTTTTTTTGTCTCTTATTATCTATTTGTGTTACAATTTTTTTATAGCTTTCCAGCGCTTTGGTTGTAATAAGCTCAATTTCGTTTATCTCGAAAGGTTTTGTAATGTATTCAAAGGCACCTCTCTTCATGGCTTCTATAGCATTTTTCATAGTACTTTGAGCTGTCATAATAATCACTGGTGGGCTTGTTGGAAAAGCTTTAATTTTCTCGAGTATTTCAAAACCTAAAACATCGGGCATTATAATATCAAGAAAAATAAGGTTATACTTATTTTTTTCTATTTTTTCAATAGCTTCTCTACCTGTATAAGCTTCATCTACATTATATCCCTTGTGAGTAAATAATTTTTTTAAAATCCAGCAAATATTTTTTTCGTCATCAACTACTAATATATTTATTTTTTCTTCCATTATACCGCTCCCTTCATGGGCAAATATATACTTACTTTTGTTCCCTCTTTTGGTACGCTAGACACATTTAAAAATCCATTATGATCCAGAATTACTTTTTGAACATATACCATACCTAATCCAGTACCGCCTGCTTTCTTAGAGAAAAATGGTGTAAATATTTTCTTTAAATCCTCTTCACAAATCCCCTCGCCATTATCAATAACTTCAATCATTATGTAGTTTATGTCTTTTATTACATCCTTACATTTAAGATCAACATTTAGCCTTGTAGAGACTGAAACTTTACCATTGAAAGGGCAGGCTTCAATAGCATTTTTAATGACATTAAATAAAGCTCTATATAAAGTTTCTGGATCGGCTAAAAAATTGGGTAGTGTAGTATCATATTCTTTTATAATTGTAACAGATTTTTCTCTCCACAAATTAGATAGAGCTAAAATAGTGTTATCTAAAATTTGATGAATGTCTACATATTGTTCATTAACCCTTTGGGGATTTGAATAATTAAGAAGTTCTTGAATAACCTTCTCTATTCTTGTAACTTCTGAAATTATAATATTTAAAGCCTCTTTATCAAATAATATCTTTTCTTTTTCTATTAACTGGATGGTTCCTTTTATTACTCCTAAAGGATTTTTTATCTCATGTGCCATACTGGCAAAAAGTGTTGAGAGTTTTTGAACATTTGAATATTCATTGCTTTTTTTTTCAACCTCTTTTAAGAATGAGCAATCCTCCATCAGAACTATGTAGTTAACTAAATTTGAAATTATTGGTACAAAATGAAAGTTAAGAATATATCTTCTGCCAAAATAATTTATAAAATCTTCTCCATACAACCTTATTGATTTACCTTCATCTTTAATTTTTTTAAAGGTATCTTTTACTAATGAAGAGAAATGATGTTCATAAAAAGACTTATTTAAAATTTTATTTCTTGATAGACCTAAAATACTCTCAGAAGTGCTATTCAGATAAGTTATAATATCACCATCTAAATAAAGAACCCCTAAGGGTAAATTTTCTATTATATCTTCAAAATTTAATCTAGAATTTCTTTTCATAACTACAAAATTTTTATAACATCTCCTTTCTTAATCTTCCCACCTTTAATAACCTTGCAAAATATACCTTCTTTAGGCATAACACAATCGCCCACGGTTTTAAAAATATTACATTTGGTATGACATATTTTCCCATGTTGAGATACTTCAAGGATTACTTCCCCTACAGCCAATTTCATACCCACAGGTAGTGATAATAGATCAATTCCTTCTGTAGTTATATTTTCAGCAAAATCTCCTGGATTAACATCTAAACCTAAATCTATCATTTTTTTAATACTTTCTAAGGCCAATAAACTTACCTGTCTTATACCGCCCTCAGCATGAGCATCTCCTTTAATCCCCACATTTTCTATTAACTCAATCTCTTCTACAGGTCTTTTTCTCACAGACTTTTTTTCACTGATGTTTATGGAAACAATTTTCCCATCCATTATTTACCCCCTTATATGATTTGCCTTAACAATTAATTCATCATACTCTTCACCATCTTCTGGAAATCTTGCATAACCATATTTTATTGAAATCCCCTCTTTAATCAGGCCCTTTGGATCAAAACTTTCCATAGAAAAAACTTTCTTCAAACGAAAAATTACCTCAAGGGCTTTCTCATCGGCTTCAACAAGAATAATTCCAAACTTATTCAAATTAAGCCTTGCCACAACTTCATAAGAGCGAATACTTTCTCTCATTTTAGTTCCTATCTTTCTTATCACTTCATCTGCCTTCTTTTTACCATATACCTTTAGGTAAAGTTCATAGGGCTGAAACTCTACAACAAGAACTATTAATCTTTCCTGATTCCTCTTAGCCCTCATCACCTCTTCAAAAACTCGCTTTTCAAAATACTGGAAATTTGGAAGTCCAGTAAGAGCATCTATGTATATTTCACTCAAAACCTGAGTATTCCTATAAATATCCTTAATTTTGTCATAAGACTTTTCAAATAATTTATTGATGAAATTTATGTCATGAACATTAGGACTTTTTGAATATTTTTTATTTTCACAATTATAAAAGGAATAAACCATTAACTGTCTTCCATCAAGTTCAAAGGGATAAACTAAAAAATTTTGTATCCAGGGGTATAAATTGTTATATTCTTTATCTTTTCTCGTATTTCTAACAAAAAAAGGCATCTTCTCTTTTAGAGCCTTTTTTGCGATTTCTTTATCTAACTGGAAAAATTCCTTTTTTAGAACATTTTCTATACCCCTCACATCTTTAACAATGTAGGAGTTTCTCTCTTCATCATATATTCTCAAAACTCCTATTAATGATTCGAACTCATTATAAAGAATTTCAAGAAATAAACTACCTACTTTAGATAGCTCATCGATATTCGAAATACCTTTTACTGCTCTATCTATTATTTCATTTCGTCTATTTACTTCTGTCATGCATTCATTTTTGTAACTTATAACCAGTAATTTCGATATTTGTTTTGCCAATTCTTTATAAAAATCAACACGTTCAGGCAGAGGTTCACTAAAATTTATCATTGATATCACACCAATGCACTTATCATTATAAATAAGAGGAATAGAAATATATCCTCTAAATCCTTTATTTTCTAAATCCACAAAAGTTAAATCCTTTTTTGTTTGAAAAACCATTTTTTCTACTGTATCTTCACCAAAAATTTCAGGTTGATCCCACATGGAAAAATTAGTTGCATAGGTTTCAAAGGACTCATCATCGCCATGAATACCTATCATGGAATAAACATTTAATTTTTCTTTCAAATGATTAACTATTTTCATCAGCCTATCATATAAGGGTATATTTTCAGAAATTACATTAGAAATATAGTTTATCGTATCATATCTTATAGAATCCTCCTTAAATTCATAAAAACTTTTTGAAGCAGATATTATTTCTGCCACAACTTTAGACATCTCCTTAGCAAATTCAAGGTCTTCTTTAGTAAATCCATCAATTTTCTCTAAATTTGCAAGATTTATAACACCAACAACTTCATCATTTTTAATAAGGGGAACACAAATAGCAGATTTTATATCTTCTCTTTTTCTTATCTTCTTAAATATCTTATCATCAGGTTTACCTGTAATAAGCATGGGCTCTTTATTTTCCACTACTTTCCCCGCGATACCTTCACCTATTGGAATTCTAATAAAGTCCCATAATACAGGATCTATGCCATATGCCATAGAAACCTTTAAAACTTTTTCATTTTTATCGTAAAGCATTATTGATGCCCTGTGGGCATTGGTTCTTGTACATAGATTTCTTAATATTTCATTTAGCAACTTATCTCTAT
>CALINM010000143.1 GCA_938045315.1 uncultured bacterium
AATTCTTCTACAAAAAAATCTTCTGGTCTTACTTTTATTTTCACGATTTTAATTATAATAAAAAATAGTATAATATACACACAATTTAATTTTTGAGGATTTTTATGGATAACAGAGAAAAAATTAAAATAATTATTCAAAAACTTGAAAAGCTCTATCCAGAAGCTAAGACGGCTTTAAAATTTCAAACCCCCTTTCAACTACTCGTAGCAACAATCCTTTCAGCTCAAACTACTGATGACAGGGTAAATAAGGTCACAGAAACACTATTTAAAAGGATGTCAACCCCACAAGATTTTGTAAAGGCAAGTATTGAAGATATTATGCACGAAATTAAATCTGTTAACTTTTATAAAAATAAAGCCAAGAATATAAAAAAAACTGCTGAAATGATTGTTAAAAATTATAACGGTAATGTCCCTAATAAAATGGAGGAGTTGGTAAAACTTCCGGGTGTTGCAAGAAAAACGGCAAATATCTTACTTTCAGAAGCTTATGGAATTAATGAAGGAATTGCAGTAGATACCCATGTAAAAAGACTGGCACAAAGATTAGCTTTATCAAAAAATAATGATCCAGAAAAGATAGAAAAAGATCTAATGGAAATAACACCTAAAGAAAGATGGAGAGATCTTTCAAATTTATTAATTCTTCATGGAAGAAGAATTTGTCAGGCAAGAAATCCAAAACATAACGAGTGTGTCCTTTTCGATATATGTCCATCTAACCAATATTAGAACTGCAATAATTTGTCATGTATATTATAAAAGTTCTTTGCATTTTTTTGATTTTTTTATATAATTTACAAGTTAATTCACTAAATTATTAAGGAGAATGATATGGCCAGGGTTTGCAGTATATGTGGAAAAGGTAAGTTAATTGGAAACAACGTTAGCCATGCTAATAACAGAACAAAAAGGGTTTTTTATCCTAATTTACAGACAGTTAAAGCTATAATTGGAAATGGCACTGTTAAAAGAATTAAGGTATGTACTTCATGCATAAAATCTGGGAAAGTGCAGAAAAGTCTATAAACTTTTTCTGAGCTATTTATTTTTTCTTTAACGATGATTATATTATTAACAGAAATATTAACAGGAGGTGTGATTAATGCCAACTTATGAGTATGAATGTACTACCTGCGGTACACAATTCGAAAGGGAACAAAAAATTACAGAAGATCCTGTTAAAGAATGTCCCGAATGTGGCAACTCTGTGAAACGAATTATTTCATCAAGTAGTTTTGTACTAAGGGGTTCTGGATGGTATGTAACCGATTATGTAAGAAAAAGTAACTTTTCAACATCTGAAACAACATGCGGATCAAAAGAGGCGTGCGGGGGTTGTTCAGCAAATAAGAGCTGATAATGCAAACTTTTGCATTTATATTAATTCTTTTATTCTTAATCTTTCTTGCTTTTAAATTTCTTAAACTCGCTATAAAGCTATTTTTGTTAGTTGTTTTTATAGTCCTCTTATTTTACCTCTGGTACCTCTTCAGTCCCGAAACTTTAAAAGAATTTATCAGATTTACAAAGTCTATAATTAATTTATGAAAAAAACATATATATTTATTTTTTGTTCTTTTTTACTCTCTATTTGCTGAATATACCATACAGCATTGTATTTGGTGATTCTCCGGAATTATCTATTGCTTCATATTCATTAGGTATAGCCCATCCACCAGGCTACCCGCTGTATTCACTCTTAACAAAAGCTTTTAATTATTTGTTACCCTTATCAGATTATGCTCAAAAATGTAATATTTTCTCGGCATTTATATCTTCTATTTCAATTGTGATAGCTTTTATTTCAACCTATACAATAACAAATAACTATGTTGCATCTCTTATCTCTAGTGTTTTAATTGGTTTTTCCTATCTTTTCTTCAAGCAATCACTTATTGCAGAAGTATATGCACTAAATAGTTTTTTTGTGCTCATTATTAGCTTTTGCATTATTCAATTCGAAAAAAAAGGGGATGCAAGATGGAGCTTTTTATCATTAGATATTTTTTTGAACGACATAAACTTAACTAATGAAGAGATTTTCTTTCTTAAACCTTATATCCCTTTTCTTACTGAGAAAGCTTTCGTTTATTATTCAAAAAATAATTTACTTAACTCCGAAAAACTACTTCCAGCAGTTTATAAAATTAACCCCACCATTGAGAATGCTCTAAACTATTCTTTGTTGCTTGCCATGAATAAAAAGTTGAATGAGGCTGAAAAAATGGAAAAACAATTATACACTATATTTTAAAATTTGACCCTCGATTTGCACCATTACAAGGTATAATAAGAACTCATTCAAAAGATTATAACAGTGCTATCAATTTTCTTAGACTTGCCGAGGCAAACAATGTCTCTTCGTGCGAAGCAAAATTATATATACTAAAAACATATTTAGATACTAATAACAAGGAACTTGCAAACATTTATTATAACACATTCAAGAAAGCTGTCCTGAAAATATTAAAGTTCGTTCAAATGATTTCATGAAAAGCAACATTAGATAGAATTTAACTTAAAATGTTCATAAGATTTTGATTTTATTGCTAATAAATTACTATTTTCCCTAATATATAAGCCTTTATTGATTATAACACCTATTCTGGTAATTTTTGTATTTAGTTTCATGGATAAATTGTATATCTCCTCTCTAAATTTTGGGGGAGCAGTAAATAACAGCTCATAATCATCACCACCATTTAAAATATGTTCATACATAATTTCTCTAATGTTTGGTGAAATTTTGAAAAAAATATCATGAACAGGTATCAAATGTTTTTCTATTATTGCTCCAACCTTGCTCTCTTCAAGAATATGTTTCAAATCACCTACAAGCCCATCACTGATATCTATCATGGAATTAGCATATTTAATAAGATTTATCCCCACTTCGATTTTCGGCGTTGGTCTCTTATAACTATCAATAAAAATTTTAGATTCTCTTAATCTAATACCTTCTTTTAGAATATAAAGCCCCATAGATGATAACCCTGTAAATCCAGTAATATAAATATCATCTCCTCTTTTTGCACCACTCCTTAAAACTGGCTTACTTTCACAACTACCAATTGCTGATACAGTAATGGAAATAACACCGGAGCTTGTTATATCTCCACCTAATAACTTAATGCCATATTTTCTAACTGCCAATCCTATACCTTTTAATAAATTTTTGAACATTTTTTCTGTAAAATCTTTTCTTAAAGCAAGAGCGATCAATACATATTCTGGTGTCCCACCCATTGCAGCTATGTCACTTATCGCCCTAACTATAGCTTTATATCCCACATCGTCCCAGTTAGAATTTAAATTAATATCAAAGTGCACATCTTGAACCATAGAATCTATGGAATACAATAAATATTTCTTCCCCACTTTTACTACTGCACAATCATCACCAATACCAATGATATTTTTTTGTTCCAGAGGAAACTGCCTTTTAATTTTTTCAATAAGCTTAAACTCACTTACCATAATTAATCTTTTTCAATCCTTACATATACTGCATCTGCTACTGTTTTATCAACGGCAAATTCACTGTTTCCTATACCAAAAAGGTATGAGGGAAATGTTTGTTTAACAACTATTTTTGCACCTGGCAAAATACCCATAGAGGCAAGACTTTGCAAATTCTTGTCAGATATACCGCTAATGAAAACAATTTTTCCCTTTTGTCCAAATTTAAGATTGCTTAGAGGTACGACATATTTATCCCCAACTTTTACATCTAAATTACAACAAGATCCAGGTGGAATTCTGTTACCATGAGGACAAGTTTTAGGATGTCCTAAAAGGGTACAAACCTTATCTTCTATTCCTTCTTTAAGGAAGTGTTCTAACTTACAGGCAGTATCATGTATTTCTTTACCACTTACATCGATAACATCCACAAGAAGCTTTTCTGCCAATCTATGTCTTCTTACAACTTTTTCTCCCCTTTTATTACCATCTTCAGTAAGCCATACCTTTTCATCATCCTTCTCAATTAATCCTTCTTTTTCCAGCAAGGAAATCTCCTCAGAATTTTTTTGTACACCAAGAACTTCATAGGTAACACTTAATTTATTCTTTTCATTTTTTGATACCCATAATTGTTCAAGAATTTCTTCCTGTTTTTCTTTTAATTCTGTCATTTTTTACCTCCAAAAAAATCCTTAATCTTTTGGATAAAACTTTTAGTTTTTTCTACTAATTCTTTTTCTGGTGGAAATTCATATTTACAGTTTGGGCATTTAACAAGATCACAACCTTGCTTACCACATGCCATACAACCACCTCTACTTTCTTTTTCTTCAAAAACATATCCACACAAGGGACATTTAATCATAAGGTTATCCCTAAAATTACATTTATTATTAAATGCAATAAATAACCAACTAAAACAGAAAAAACTATGACAAAACTAACGATATACAACCCCATTTTTAGTCCCCTTTCTTTAATTGTCATTATGAATTGAGCAATACAGGGAAGAAATAGTGTAAGCATAACTGATAAAATTAGCAACTGATTGTTATTAAATACACCCTGTTTATGCAAGTCATAAAGCCCTGCAGCACCATAATCTCTTCTGAAAAAACCAAATAAGAATATCTTAGCAGATTCATAGGGAAGACCTATATATTGAAGAGGAAATGCAATAATTGTTAAAAAAAGATCAAATACACCAGTTATTCTACCAATCCATATAAATATACTTGCATATATAAAAAGAGGCATTACCTCTTTAAAATACCAGACTAACCTGGTATAGGTTTTAACTATTATATTAGAAAGTTTAGGTATTCTAATGGGTGGTATTTCAACAAAGAAAATTGTTTTTTCCCCTTTTATATAAAACTTTGAAAAATATCCAACTATAAAGAAAATTATTATTAACACAAAAATCCAAATACTTAGTAAGACTGAATTGTTACTTAATACAGCTAACATCACACCTAATTGAGCTGAACAGGGAACTGCTAATGAAAGTAATATTGTTGCTATTATTCTCTCTTTTTTTGTATTTAAAGTTCTTGTAACCATAGTTGCCATTGTATCACATCCAAAACCTAATACAAGAGGAATAACCGCTTTTCCAGTAAGCCCAATCTTTTTAAAAATTCTATCTAACAAAAAAGCGAGCCTGGGAAGATATCCACTATCTTCTAAAATTGAAAAAAATAGAAAAAATGTTGTAACTATTGGTAGAATTATAGCAATTGCATATTTTATTCCCAATGTTATTATTCCATAGTCTCTAATTAACAATTCTTTTAAATACTCATTTTTAATTGTTTTTTCAATTAGGACTATTAATTTAGGTAGAAGATTTTCCTCAAAGATATTCGTCTCAATAAAATCAACAAGTATACCAGCCCCAAATTCACCTACAAATTTATAAAGACCAAAATAAAGGACGAAAAACAAAATAGGATATCCCCATACTTTGTGAATAGTAATTCCACTTATAAAATTAATAAACCTGCTTTCTTCACCTATAGATACTTTTTTTAATACTTTACGAGTAATTTCTTCTGCAATTAATTGCCTTTTCAATGCAAAAATGTAATCTAATGATACTCTAAATATTTCCTCCAATTTTCTTCTACTAATGTCAGAAAAGTTAATAATATCATTCTTCCCTTCACTTTCGAAAAGTGTTAAAAATTCAACATCTTTCTGTAAAAGCATTATACTTATTAATCTTTTCGATATTTTGAAATCATTATTATTTATAATATCACTCAACCTTTGAATTTCACTTTCAATTTCATTATCGAAATTAATACTTTTTTGTCTATATAATCCTCTGTCACTTATTAATAGATTAAGAATTTCTTTAATTCCCTCTTTTTTTATAGAAACTGCTTTAATTACAGGTATTCCAAGCAATTCTGATAATTTAACACTATCAATTTCAATACCCATTCTCTTTGCTTCATCCATCATATTTAATACAAGAATGACTGGAATACCAGTATCAATTAACTGAAACGTTAAAGGTAGCATCCTATCTAAATTTTTAGCATCAACAACATTCACTATCCAATCTGGGTTCCCTTTAATAATCAAATCTCTGGCAACCTTTTCTTCTTCAGAAATGGGAAGCATGGAATACATCCCAGGGGTATCAATGATTTTTATGGTGTAATCTTTATATGATATTTCACCTTCAGTGTATTCTACAGTTGTCCCGGGATAGTTTGAAACTGTTACATATTTTCCCGTTAATGCATTAAAAAGAGCGCTTTTACCCACATTGGGATTACCAACTAAAAGAACTTTTATTTTATTTTTCATAAGATCCCTCTATTAAAAATCTTCTTTTATTTTAAACTTTATAATATCAACTTTTTATATTAATTTAATGCTAAAATCTTGCTACATATAGAATAAGTTTAATCATCTTGTTATTATATCCTTAAAAAAATTTATGTCAGGCTTTTAATCTCATAATGTTTTTAAGTATTAATATTTAACCTTTATTTCATTTAGTTCTTCTTTACTTATTTCATTCCATCTTTTCAAAACCCAATTGCCTACCCATTTTTTGAAAATTTCTAAATTTTTTTGCCTTTCCTCTTCTGTTGAACCAAGGTATTT
>CALINM010000144.1 GCA_938045315.1 uncultured bacterium
AACAAAAATGCTGTCCCCTGCGCATTCGCAAACAGTATGGACCTGGCCGGTGGCGCAAACTCAAAGGAGTTGCGAAGGTTCGCCTTCAGAGCGGAAGGATATGCAAAGCAGAGGTCCATTGGTACGAAGCTCACGGTATTGGTAGAAGGAAATGAAAATCAAAAGGATATTGGATTGAAACCATGAAAAAAAACAGAAGGAAAAGGTGTTTGCGCTCTGCATTGAGAACAAGGACTGTGAGGATTTAGAAAAGCGGAAGATCTACGAGGT
The DNA here is from genome assembly GCA_938045315.1 of uncultured bacterium. GTDB lineage: Bacteria > CALINM01 > CALINM01 > CALINM01 > CALINM01 > CALINM01. The sequence goes on from CALINM010000144.1 coordinate 271, forward strand.
AATACCAGACGAGGAATCAGAAAAAAGAAGGATACCTTAGAGTAATCGATGAATCAGGTGAAGATTATCTTTATCCCCAGTCCTATTTCATTCTTGTACAGTTACCCCGTAAAGCGCAAGAAGCACTGAGACCAGCAATCTAGAGACTTCATTCTGCCCAACAACCGCATCAACCTGACGCGGATTAGCCGCGTCAGGTTTTGGGCAATGCTGATTGCCTGCGCAGGTTATGCGCATCGTTAGGCAATACATGAGAGGGTGACCAATGAAAGAGACAATATGCGATGTTCAATGGATATTAATTGCCATCAAGAAAAATTCTTAACCACTATTAAAAAACATTATACGAGAGGAGGTTATTGTTATGAACAGAAGACCCGGAGCAATGGCATTGTCATTCTTAATTTCAATTATGCTTTTTGCGTGTGCAGCCACTTTAAAAGACTACAAACCAAAATCTTCAGAGGATGATGAAGATAAAATAACGACACTAATGAAAATAAAAGAACAATTTGAAAAGTTAGAAAAGAAATACTCAGAATTAAAAAAAGCCAAGCAGACTAAAAAGGATAAAAAGATTATAGATATCGAACAGGAAATTATTGAAACAATAAAAGAAATGAATATAAACGAAAAGCTCGTTTTGAATTATAGAAAAAAAATGGAAGAGGATAATTACAAATATTTTCAGAGTGTTTTGGATGATTTGCATAGGGAGTTAGAAAAATTCAATATCGATAGAGATACAGTTTTTAAATTATTTGAAGAATATAGAAAAAATGAGAAAATTAATACAAAAAAAATAAAATTATCTAGACAAGATTTGGCTATAGTTCAGAAATTATTTAAAGAAAAGTCAAAACTATTAAAGAATAACGAGAATAAATTGGGTACAACCCCAGAGGCATTAAATAATTATTTGACAATGTTAAAAGAAGGAGATGAGGAAAAAAGTAAAGCAAAGAAACAGTTAGTTGAAGCAAATTTAAGGCTTGTTGTAAGTATCGCTAAAAAATACACAAACCGTGGTTTACAATTTCTCGATTTGATTCAGGAGGGCAATATTGGTCTTATGAAAGCTGTTGATAAATTTGAATATAAAAGGGGGTATAAATTTAGTACATATGCAACTTGGTGGATTAGGCAGGCAATTACAAGGGCAATAGCTGATCAAGCAAGAACTATCAGGATACCTGTTCATATGATCGAAACGATAAACAAATTAGTTAGAGAGTCAAGAGCACTTGTTCAGGAATTAGGTAGAGAACCTTCCGCTGAAGAGTTAGCTGAAAGAACTGAACTACCAGTAGATAAAGTCAGAAGAATATTAAAAATTGCAAAGGAACCCATATCTTTAGAAACACCGATTGGTGAAGAAGAGGATAGTCATTTGGGCGATTTTATTGAAGATAAAAAAACCCCATCTCCTTTAGATACAGTTGTGCATAGAAATTTGCAAGAAGTTGTTGCTAATGTTCTTAGTACTTTAACTCCCAGAGAAGAGAAAGTTATTAGACTTAGGTTTGGTATTGGTGAAAAGTATGATCATACTTTAGAGGAAGTAGGGCAAGAATTTAAAGTAACAAGAGAAAGAATTAGACAAATAGAGGGTAAAGCATTGAGGAAATTAAGACACCCCATAAGGGCAAGAATACTAAAAAACTTTGTTGAATAGTAAAAATTTGAGGAGGAAATATGGAAATCAATGTATATTACAACAATCTGGAACCCAGTGATGCAATTCGAAATTATGTAGAAGCAAAAATAGGGAGAATTCAAAAGTATTTTGATGGGGAGGTAACTGCACAAGTAACCTTATCAGTTGAAAAATTAAACCACTTTGTAAAAGTAACTTTAAATGCTCATGGTTATATTGTCCACGTAGAAGAGAAAGATGCAAACTTGTATTCTGCTATAGATCTTGTTTCAGATATTTTAGAGAGAAAAATAAAAAAATATATAGAAAAACTAAAAAGCAAGAAGAATAAGAAAAATAATAACAAAACAAAGATTGTGGAAGAGAGAATTTATGAAGCTCAATCTATGGACAAAGAGGAAAAAAAGGTAATCAAGATTAAAAATTATGAAATTAAGCCCATGGATATTGATGAAGCAGTCATGCAGATGGATCTGCTGGGAAGAGATTTTTTGGTATTCATTGATCCAGCAACAGATCATGTAAATGTGATTTATAAAAGACATGATGGTAATTTTGGTTTAATAGAAGCAAAGGCTAAATAAAATAATGAGAATAATATTTGTCTCTGGATTATCTGGTGCTGGCAAAACAGTATTTATAAAAGCGCTTGAAGATCTAGGGTTTTACTGTGTAGATAACTTGCCTGTGCCATTATTAAATGACTTCGTTAAGATTTTAAAAGAGAGGAATAGCTTCCACAATGTTTGTGTTGTAATTGACGTTAGGGAAAAGGTTTTTTTAGGAGAAATAGATGAAGAAATTGCAAGGATTAGAAAGGCTAATAAAGATTTAAATATACAAATTGTATTTCTCGATGCAAGAGATGATATATTATTAAGAAGATATAGTGAAACTCGAAGAAAACATCCCATAGACATTTATGATATTCAAAAAGGCATTGATGAAGAAAGGTACTTATTAAGAAAAATAAGAAGAAATGCTGATTTTATAATAGATACTTCTGATTTATCTCCCCATCAGCTTAGCAAAAAAGTTGAGGAAATAGCTTTTGGAAAGATAAGTGGTTCTCGATTAAGTATAAAAATTTTGAGCTTTGGCTATAAATTTGGAATTCCTAAAGATGTGGATATAATTTTTGATGTTAGGTTTATTGAAAACCCCTACTATAATCCCTTGCTAAAAGATAAGAATGGAAAAGAAAAAGATGTTATCGACTTTTTGAAAAATTTAAAAGAAACAAGCATTTTTCTTGAAAAAATTAAAGATTTGCTTTCTTTTATGTTCGAGAACTTTATATTACAGGATAAAAGTTTAGTAACTATAGCATTTGGTTGTACAGGAGGAAGACATAGATCGGTTTTTTTCGCTGAAGAAATATATAGCTTTTTTAAAGATAAATATAATGATATAGTAATAACCCATAGAGATATTTATCATTGAGTATTGGAGCGGTTATGATAAAGATAGTTATTGCCACACATAACGGTTTGGGTAGAGCTTATCTTGAAACATTGGAGCTAATTATGGGTAAACAAGAAAACATTGAGATAGTGGAAGTTGATTTAAATACCCAATTAGATGAATTAAAAAAAGTTATAAAAAATGATGTTGATGAGACATTGGGCACATTAATATTAACAGATATGTTTGGTGGTACACCATCAAACATATCTATTCCCTTTTTGGTTAAGGATAGGGTAGAAATTGTTTTTGGTTTGAATTTGCCCATGTTACTTACTGCGGTATCAAAAAGAGATAAAATTAAATTATCGGAGTTAGCTGAAATTTCTGCCAAAGCAGGAAGAGACAGCATTTTTAGAGCGTTTGATATCTAATTGTTTTGTCATTAATTATTTTCTTCTTTTTTCCCTTAATTTAGTCTAAAATCTTTATATCCCCTTTAATTTTAAAGGTAGAAAATTGAATAATTATTCAAAAAATGTTATAGTACCTCATTCTTATGGCATCCACGCTCGTGTGGCGGCTAAAATTGTGGAAATTACTAAAAAATATAATTCAGAAGTTTTTATTATAAAAAATGGAAAAAAAGCTAATGCAAAGAGCATAGTTGAAATATTAATGTTAGCAATTTCGAAGGGTGAAAATATAACAGTTACGGCTGATGGTGATGATTGTATTGGTGTCGTTGAAGATATTGTAAATTTTATTAAAGGAAGTTTTAATAATTATTTATGAGTTTAATCCCCAAGAATATTGAAATCAAAGGTATTGGTATTTCAGATGGTATTGTAATTGGTAGAGCATATATACTTTTTGATAAAAAAGTTATAGTTCCAAGAAGAAGAATATCCAAGGATCACATTAAATCAGAACAAAATCGTTTTTATGATGCCATAGAAAGAACGAAAAATGAATTACTTCAAATAAAATATCAAATGCTAAAAAAAGAAAAATTAAAAGAATATGCAAGCATTATTTCTGCACATGTGGAGATGTTAAGTGACAAAATTATAGTAGATAAAACAATTAACAAAATTGAAAA
>CALINM010000145.1 GCA_938045315.1 uncultured bacterium
TTGTAGTACCTGGAGATTTAGTAATAGGTGCCGACAGCCATACCTGTACATACGGTGCTTTGGGTGCTTTTGCAACGGGTGTAGGTAGTACAGATGTTGCAGCATGTTTTTTAACTGGTGAAGCCTGGTTTAAAGTCCCTGAAAGCATAAAATTTATAATATACGGAAAAAGAAAAAGCTTTGTTTATGGTAAGGATATAATTCTTTATATTATTGGTAAAATTGGTGTAGATGGAGCTCTTTACAAGGCCATGGAGTTTGAAGGAGAGGGCATTTCTGAGTTGTCAATGGATAGCAGATTTTCAATTACCAACATGGCAATTGAAGCAGGTGGTAAAAGTGGCATTATAGCACCCGATGAGAAAACCATCGAATATGTTAAAAGTAGAGCAAAAAGAGAGTGGAAAATTTATGAAAGTGACAAAGATGCTAAATATTCTGAGATTTATGAGATAAATTTAGCAGACATTGAACCACAGGTTGCTTTTCCTCATCTACCAGAGAATACAAAACCTGTTTCACAATCCACGCATGTGAAAATTGATCAGGTTGTGATCGGTTCATGCACAAACGGAAGAATGGAAGATATGCGAATAGCAGCAAAGATTCTTAAAGGCAAAAAAGTTGCACCCTATGTAAGGCTTATTGTCATACCAGCAACTCAAGAAATATATAAAAATTGTGTTAAAGAGGGATTGGTTGATATATTTATTGATGCAGGTGCTGCTGTATCCACACCAACATGTGGTCCCTGTTTAGGTGGTCACATGGGTATACTTGCAAAGGGTGAAAAAGCAATTGCAACAACAAATAGAAACTTTGTTGGCAGAATGGGACATCCTGAAAGCGAGGTTTATTTATCTAATCCCGCAGTGGCTGCCGCATCAGCTGTTTTAGGCAGGATTGGTTCACCGGAAGAGCTTGGTATAAAAGAAATATAAATTCTGGAGGTAAATAATGATACTGAAAGGTAATGCTTGGAAATATGGTGATGATATAAATACAGACTTAATAATCCCCGCAAGATACTTAAATACTTCTGATCCAGATGAACTTGCTAAACATTGTATGGAGGATGAGGATCCAGATTTTCCCAGAAAAGTATCTAAGGGTGATTTTATAGTTGCTGGTAAGAATTTTGGATGTGGCAGTAGTAGAGAGCATGCGCCAATATCTATAAAAGCAGCAGGGGTCTCAGCTGTTATAGCTAAGAGTTTTGCAAGGATTTTTTATAGAAATGCTTTTAATATGGGGCTTTTAATTCTTGAGTGTAATGAAGTAGATGACATAACTACTGGTGATCAATTAGAAGTTGATACAGAAAAGGGCATTATAAAAAATCTAACAAAAAATACTTCTTATCAAATTAAACCAATACCACCTTTCATGGAGGAGCTACTTCGTGCAGGTGGTTTAATGGAGTATGTGCGAAAAAAAGGAGAAAAAATTTGATAGAACTAAAAAAAGAAGTCTATAAGACTTCTTATTTAAGTCCAAGAAATAATTTTGAGCTAACAGATGTATATGCGGAAAAAAGATATGATCCTCTTACAGGACATAGAGTTAGAGTTTATGAGATTAATTGGTACACCAAACCCGTTGATTTTTATTCTTTAGGGGAAAAAAGCAAAAAGAGGTGTCCCTTCTGTACCGGTATGTTGGAACTTTATGGTGCAAAATTTGTACCCTCTTTTTGTAAAGAGGGCTATTTAAAAAAAAATGAAGTGATCTTAATCCCCAATATTCTTCCCTATGCTGAAAATGCTGCAGTTTCCATATTAACAAGAGAGCATGTAGTTCCTATGGGAAAGATGGAAAAGAAAACAGTTTTTGACAGTATATGCCTAATTTTTGATTACGCAAAGAGGGTTTCTAAATTTCAAAAAAAGAAGTACAGGTTTGCCCATCTCCACTGGAATTATATGCCCACATCTGGTGGGTCCATAATTCACCCCCATATGCAAGTATATGTTACAGATGAACCACTTAATTATCACAGGAGAGTTTTAGAAAAATCTAAGGAATTTAAAGAAAAAAGTGGTAAAGAGTTTTTCATTACATATCTCAATTACGAAAAAAAGAAAAATGAGAGAATTATTCAATTACTTGATAGATGTGCCCTCATTGCACCCTTTGCGTCCAGAGGTATGCTGGGTGAATTTATGATAATTTTAAAAAAAACTTTCTCATATCAGGATGTGACAGAAAAAGATATCGATGAAATTTCGTTCTTAATTTACAACCTGATGTTATTTTTTGAAAGCAAGTTAATTCCAGGGTTTAATTTAGCCTTTTATGCTTCCCCTATAGGTAATAATTTTATGAGAGCTCACATAAGGATTTATCCTCGTGTATATAGAGACACTGATATCTTTGCTACTGATGTGGAAACCCCCACTCTTTTATATGGTGAATCCTTTTCACTCGTTTCTCCAGAAAAGAATGCAAAAGATGTAAGAAATTTTTTAAAAAATTTAGTAAAAACATAAAAATAACAACCAGAATGCTATTTAAAAATGTTATTCCTAATGTCAAGTCACACTTTGTTACTATTTTGATTTGTTACCTTTCTCTTTT
>CALINM010000146.1 GCA_938045315.1 uncultured bacterium
TATTTTAAAATCAAAAAAAATTTCACAAAATCAATTACCTGTTTCATATTTTTTGGGCTATGATCAATACCATGACATCTTAAATAACAGCTTCCTTTAAAAACCCCATCTGATGTAAACTCAATTTTATTAGTAACCGAATCTTTTTGCACATAATCAGTATTAAAATCAATTAAAAATTTATACTTTATTGAACCATGGGGATTATGACAGGTACTGCAACTTGTCCCCCTCCAGTTTCTACTTTTCACTCCTTCAATATGCTCTCTATGGTAAGCAAAACTCTGGTTGCTTAAAATGCTTTCTTTCCTATGACATTTATAGCACAAATCAAATTTGGATATCATTACCTCTTCTTTTTTTGTATGGGGTAAGACAAGTATGTAATCATTCTCAGAACCATGAACACCAGAAACCCTATCTGATCTTCTCTCGCCGGAACCATGACAATCGGAGCATTTAATCTTTGATTCATAATTCAGATTTTTTTCTAAACCAGGTAGATAATTATTTTTACCAATATCAACTACAGGATGAAAAGAGGGATTTTTTGGATCAAACTCTCTTTGTTTATCCCTTTGATAGCCTGGTTTATTATTCCCTGAACCATGGCATTTAAAACAAACTTCATACTCCTCATCAGCAAACTGTTTATATTTACCATCTATGCCTGTACCCGATGCACCTAAAAAAGGCATTTCAGGTATAGAGTAATGGGGATGATGACAATCTATACACTCAGAATACCTTTGAGTTGGGTCTACAATGGGGTATTTTTGTAATGCCTTATAAACACCCTGCTTTTCCACAGGATGCCTGAATGGTTTATTAAAATCTCCTTCAACATCTTTTCCTTGCACTGTTTTTATTTTTATTTTTCTCTGATTCACAATTACTCTATTATTTTTACTATGGCAGAGGTAACACTTTTTTTCTTCATCGCCACCCACATATCCTCTGGATGCGTGACATGTTTTGCATCCATTTGGGTTGTATTTTGTTTGATAGTGAGTAGGCACTCCAGAAAAGACAATCATTTTTTTTCATCCCCTGTTAATGCAAAAACATTGTTAAGTAAAGATAATAGGGTAAATAAAATTAAAGGTTTCACCGTTTTCATAAAATTTCCTATCTTATAATAGGTGGTTGTGGTTCGTGACAATGATAACAAAACCCACCCTGTGTCGGGCCAGAGTGTAAACATGTGAGCGTAAGTAGTTGGCCTGAGGGGATAATAAACTTCATTACCAGAGGGACCATACTGATCAATTTCATATTTTCCGTTAACTGTTCTCAAAGGTCTTAATCTCCAGGTATTTACCTGAGTAGCTGCAATAAGAGAATCTGTAACAGCAATAGATATAGGGTGTTTTAAGTGGGTGTTTGCACCAGGAGTTTTTAAATCGGTACCTAAATTTAGTACACTCGTTGTAATAAGTCTTCCCTGCATATCAACATGAAAACCTGTAACAGCAATATTACCTTTTAAAGTACCACCTACAGCAACAGTACCATCATGACAGGAAAGACATTGCTTTGAACCTCCATCTGGTTGATTTCTTGGACTTTTTAAAGTTGCTGAACTATACTGCCTAAAAGTGGCTGAAGAAAAACGATGCCCCCACGAAGGTTCCACTGATGCACTATGGGCTAAATGACAAAATTTACAGATTTCTGTCTCACTTACTTCTTTCACTCTAACATTTGTCCTTACACTCGGTACCCCACTGGCTAAATTGTGAGGACTTCTCACTATTGGAGAATTTATGTCTATTGCCAGTAAGAAAAGGGGCATAAAAAATATTAATAAAAATATAATTAAAGCCTTTTTCAATTAAGACCCCTTACATACTTTAATATTTGAACCCTTCTATTTAGTGTATTCACTACATAAATATAATTTTTATTATCGCAAAAAATGCCTGAAGCAAGATTAAACTGTCCAGGTAGATTACCATCAACCCCAAAGGCCATAAGAAACCTATCATTCTTATCAAAAATCTGTACACTTCCCTGAAGGCCATCCACTACATAAATATGTCCAAATGTATCTACACAAATCCCTTTAGGCCTCTCTAAATACCCATCACCCTTGCCCATCCTACCAACCTGACCTAAAAATTTACCATCTTCACTAAAAAATTGTACCCTAAAATTCATACTATCTGTTACATAAAAATTACCCTCCCTGTCAATAAAAATGTGAGTGAGATAATTAAACTTTCCCTTTTTTTCACCCAAACTATCCAAAGTTTTTAATAACTTAAAATTTTTATCAAAAATCTTTATCATATGATTAATAGAATCTACAACGTAAAACTTGCCATTATTTTTATTATAAGCAATCCACAGGGTCTCCATGGTGAATACTCTAATCCAAAGATTTTAAATGGTTTCCCTTCCTTATTATAAGCAACTATCCTCTCCTTTTCTGGATCGCATACATAAATATTTTCATCTTCATCAGCGTTTATAGAAGTAGGATAATACAAAATATCTCCAGCTGGAGTTACTTGTAGAAAAATCGTTTTACCCCTGTTAATATCCATAACAACAACAGAAAAAAGACCCTGCTCAACAACAAAAACCTTATCTTCCGTTGCATAAACACCATAGGGCCTCAAAAAGGTATTTATAGTCACTTCCTCTTCACCTAAAAGCCATTCCAGAAATTTAGAAATTTTTGTGTCTTTTAAAACTTTTT
>CALINM010000147.1 GCA_938045315.1 uncultured bacterium
GGCAAAAGCCAAAATTCTAAATTACTGCTTTATGTTGTCGCTCGAAATGAAGGTGCAGAAGATTGGTGGAAGGGACATAAAATTACTACCTCTGATTACGAAGAACACCATATCATTCCCCGATCCTTGTTAAAAAAGGAAGGTTATGAGTATTCCTTAATTGATGATGTTTCTAATATTGCCTTTTTGACCGAAAAGGCTAATCGTAAAATTTCCAACACTCCGCCAGAAACATATTTAGCTGAAATTGACACAGCAAAACTTGAAAAACAGTTCATACCTTTGGATAGAAATCTATATAAGATTGAGAATTATGAATTATTCTTACAGCAACGCCGCAAAACAATAGTAGAAAAAGTAAATACTTATCTTAAATCATTAGGAGTTGAGGAATACATATGAAAAAAAAATAATTATAAGTCAGAAAAAGAATATAAACCAACAGAGGAACTTGAAACAAAAGAAGGGTATGTAAAAGACCCTGTTTCGGGTAAACTTGTAAAAATCACACCTGAAAGAGTTGAAGCAAAAATTGTTTTTGCTCAAAGACTTCTTAATGAGTATGGTTATTCAAAGGAGCAAATTCAGACCTTTCCAGAATTTTATATACAAAAAGGTAGCACCAAGATTGGTCCAGCAGATATAGTGGTTTTTAAAGATAGCAGGAAGACCTTTGACAATATCTTCCTTATTGTTGAGACCAAACGGAAAGATAAAAAAGATGGATTAAAACAACTCAAAAGTTATATTAACCCTACCCCTGCTGAAGGTGGAGTCTGGTTTAATGGTAATGAGATATTCTATGTCCGAGCAATAAGAAAGCCACCGTCTTATACACCTGAACTTGTTGAATGGAGAAACATCCCTAAAAAAGGACAATCCTGGGAAGAAATAGGAAAATACAAAACCGGTGATGAGCTAATACCAGCTCAAAATCTAAAGTCAATCTTCAAGGTGATCTACTATCATCTTTATACAAATAGCAATCTTCCGAGAGCAGAAAGACTTGGCGGTGAAATGATTCGTCTGATATTCTGCAAAATCTACGATGAAATGCATAATTACAGAGATCTAAAATTCAAAGCTGGAGCAGAGGAATCGGATGAGAAGGTTGCCGAGAGAGTAAAGGGTTTATTTGAAAAAGTAAAAGATGAATATCGTGATGTATTTGAAGAAGATGAAAAGCTGTTGTTAGACGCTAAATCAATTGCTTATGTTGCTAGCCAATTACAGAATTACAGCCTTTTAAAAACTGATAAAGATGCTGTTGGAGACGCTTTTGAGGTTTTTATTGGACCTGCCTTGCGTGGAGAAAAAGGACAATTTTTTACTCCCAGAAATGTTGTTCGCTTATGTGTTGAAATCCTTGACCCACAACCTGACGAGAAAGTCATTGACCCCGCTTGTGGTTCTGGTGGCTTTTTAATTGTTGCTCTGGAGCATGTTTGGAAGAAGGTAGAAGAAAAATATAAACATCTTCCAAAAGAAAAAATTGGAAGTCTCAAAACAGAAATTGCCTCGAAGAATTTTTATGGTATTGATAAAGAGTTTGACTTAGCTAAAGTTAGTAAAGCATATATGGCTATCGTTGGAGATGGTAGAGACGGAATTTTTTGTGCTGACAGTTTAGTTAGTCCAGATGAATGGACACCAATCCAACGAGAAAGGATAAAACTTGGCACTTTTGATATTGTCTTAACCAATCCTCCTTTCGGTTCAAAAATACCTGTTACCAGCAAATCTCTACTTGAACAATATGAACTTGGTTTTAAGTGGAAGTTAGACAAGAAAACTGGAAAGTGGGAAAGAACAGATAAGGTTCTTGATAAGCAAGTTCCTCAAATATTGTTCATTGAAAGATGCCTGCAATTGCTAAAGCCGGGGGGACGAATGGCGATTGTATTGCCGGAGGGAGTATTTGGTAATCCTACTGATAGATATATTTTTGAGTATATTTTTAAGAATGCAAAGGTTTTAGCAATTGTAAGTTGCCCCCATGAGACATTCCAACCAAGTACCCATACAAAAACCAGCGTTTTATTTCTTGAAAAGATAGCAAACAACAAAAGCGACTACAACTTTTTTATGGCAATAGCAGAAAAGTGTGGACACGACAAAAATGGCAAAGTGATCTACAAAATGAATGACGATGGAGATTACATTTTAGATAAGGATGGTAAGCCGATAATTGATGATGATTTTCCAATTATAACTGAGAGATACAAAGAATTTAGAAACAATAAGAGTATATTAAAAAATTATAGCCATTTGGGGTTCTCTTTTCCTTTTAAAGATGTGAAAAATTATATTGTGATTCCAGAATACTATAACCCGGACATAGAAAGGGAATTGAAAAAGTTAGAATCCTCTGGTGATTATGAATTAGTTAGTATTCAAACTTTGATTGATAGGAAAATTATTTCTATTAAAAGAGGAAACGAAATTGGTTCCAGATTTTACGGACTCGGTGAAGTGCCATTTGTAAGGACAACAGATATTGTAAATTGGGAGATAAAAATTGACCCAGTGAAATGTGTTCCAGAGGAGGTTTACAATAAATACAAACGCAGACAAGATGTGAGACCGGGAGATATCCTATTTGTTAATGATGGAACTTTCTTGATTGGAAGAAGTGCAATGGTAACTGAACTTGATACTAAAATAGTTATACAAAGCCATATTCGTAAAATACGAGTATTAGAGCCTACAAAAATAGACCCTTATCTTCTTTTTTATCTGTTAAATACAAATATTGTAAAAAAACAAGTCGATGCAAAAACATTTATTCAGGCAACTATTTCAACTCTTGGGAATAGATTGAATGAAATCATTTTGCCAATTCCAAAAGACGTAGAAGTAAAGAAAAAGTTGGCTAACAAAACAAAGGAAATTATCTTATCTAAAATGGAACTGAGAAAACGAAGCATAGAAATAATAAATTTCTAGGGAGGATACTTATGCCATGGCATTATTGGGTTTTAAGAAAATTCGCAACAGCTGAACCACCAAAAGAATGGGAGAAAATGCTTGAATATTTGAAAAGTAGTCTTCCGGCAAAATATATTGATAAGATTGAGGTTGCCTCCTTTTCTATACGAGGTGAGCGAATAGCAAGATGACACTTTCTAAAGCCAGAATATGTTCCCAGGAAAGTTCTTTCTCTACATCTCGGAGAGTACACTTTTAATTTT
>CALINM010000148.1 GCA_938045315.1 uncultured bacterium
TATCTACTTTTTAAAGAAGCTCATAAGAATATAGATATTAGTTTTTATCCCGATAAAAATTTACCTGAGGTAGAATGTGATAGAGAACAATTAAAAAGAGCTTTTATAAATATTTTGAAGAATGCTGTAGAGGCTATTGAAGATTCAACAGATGGGAAAATTATTATAAAAACATCTTTTAATTCTAATGATAAGAGGGTTTTAATATCAGTTTCTGATAATGGTAAAGGTATAAAGGATGAATATAAAGAAAGACTTTTTGAACCATACTTTTCAAGAAAACAAGGTGGTACAGGATTAGGTCTTTATATTGTAAATAATATTATCACTGAACACGCAGGAACAATTAAAGTTGTTGATGTATTGCCTAAAGGTAGTGAATTTATTATTAACTTGCCAATTGAAAGGGAGAAAAATGTATAAGATATTAGTTATTGATGATGAAAAACCAATAAGAGAGTCTTTAAGGGGTGTCCTTGAAGATGAAGGATACAAAGTATTTACGGCAGAAGATGGTCTTTCAGGTATTAAAATGGTTAGAGAAATTATACCGGATGTTGTTCTTTTAGATATATGGATGCCCGGAAAAGATGGGGTTGAAACATTAAAAGAAATCAAAGAGGAACTGCCTCAAATTCCTGTAATTATGATGTCTGGACATGGTAATATTGAAACAGCTGTTAAAACCACTAAAATAGGTGCCTATGATTTCATTGAAAAACCAATTTCACTGGATAGATTAGTATTATTAATTGAAAATGCTATTAAATATCAAAAGTTACTTTACGAAAATAGATATCTAAAAGAACAACTTAAAAAAGATAGCACAATAATCGCAGAATCACCCAAAATGAAAAAACTAATGGACGAACTAAATAGTGTATTGCGGACAGATTTAACGATAGTTCTTCTTGGTGAGGAAGGAACAGGAAAAGAGTTTTTAGCAAAAATAATCCATAATGCTTCAAATAGAGGTGGGAATTTTGTAGAAGTAAATTGTTTTAACCAGTGGCATTTAAAGACAACAACTTTATTTGAGAAAGTTTATCTAGCAAAAAATGGTACACTATATGTTAAAGACTTCAAAAATTTAACCATCGAAGCTCAGGAAATTATTCTTAACCACATTAAGGATTACAGGTTGATTTTATCCTGTATTGACTATCATTTAAATCCCAAAAAAGAACCAATGAAAATATTGCATAATATTAGCAATATCATTTTAAATGTCCCTCCTTTGAGAGAACGAAAGGAAGATATAAGACCACTACTTTTGCATTTCATTGATAATTTTTCAGAAAATTATAATAAAAGGCTGAATTTTTCAAGGCAAAGTTTAGAGATATTAGAAAAGTATAATTGGCCCGGAAATATTAAAGAATTAAAAAATTTTGTTGAACAAATGTACATTACTTCAAAAACAGAAACGATATTGCAAAAAGATCTACCCGAATATATCTTAATGAATGGTAAGCTTAGTAATATTTTAGATGAACTCTTCCACCATAATCTTTTGAAAGAGGCAAAAAGAACCTTTGAAAGGGAGTTTATCAAACATAAACTGATTGAGACATCGGGAAATATAAAAAAAACCTCTGAAATAATAGGTATACCAGAGAGACATCTCTTAAAAATGATTAAATTTTACTTTTTAGAAAGTTATGTTAGGTAACATAAAAGATGAAGGCATTATTTTAAATGTAAAGGACTTTCGTGAGAATGATAAAAAAGTAGATATTTTTCTTTCTAATAATGGGATTATAACTGCAGTTGCATATGGAGCAAAAAAAAGTAAAAAAAGGTTTGGCGGTAATTTAGATCCCTATAATCTTGGTGAATTTGAGATCTTAAGTACAAAAAAAGGATTTTATTTAAAAGAAGTATCCGTAAAGAGGATCTTTACAAATATAAAAAGTAATATCGTAACTTTAACGATGTTATTTAATATAACGAAATTAATTGTGAAAGTACCTTCAAATAATAAAATGATTTATAAAGCATTACTAAAAATTTTAATGAAAATGGAGAGTAGCAACTTAGATCTAAAATATTACTTCTTTTTTCTCATTTATTTCCTAAAAAAAGAGGGTCTATTTTCTTTATGCAACTGTTATTTTTGTAACTCCCATATAATAGATAAATTAGTTATAAAAAATGGTCAATTAGTTTTCATGTGCAAAAACTGTGACAATAATATTGCTGATCTAGTTGATTTACAAGAAGATGAATTAAGTTTTTTGATTTCATGTTTGAATTTAGACAAAAACTTCGAAAGAATTAAATATAATGAGAAAATATTTTATAAACTTGAAATGTTTCTAATTGAGTATATTAGGGAACACTTTCACTTAACTTTGGAGAAATTACCAAAAATAAAAGCAAATACTTGACTTTTCTTATTTTTTTATGGTATTTTTCTAACACTTTTTGAGGGGGTTATATGACGTTTCAAGATTTAATTTTAAAGTTGCAAAGTTTTTGGGCTCAAAGGGGTTGCATAATTGGACAGCCTTATGATATTGAAGTAGGAGCAGGAACATCAAATCCCCATACTTTCCTGAGAGTTTTAGGGCCTGAACCATGGAATGTGGCTTATGTGGAACCATCACGTAGACCAACAGATGGTAGATATGGAGAAAATCCAAATAGATTGCAACATTATTATCAATTTCAGGTCATATTAAAACCATCACCAAGAGATATTCAGGATATTTATTTGGATAGTCTTAAATACATTGGAATAAATCCTTTAGAGCATGATATTAGATTTGTTGAGGATGACTGGGAATCACCAACGCTGGGAGCATGGGGTTTAGGTTGGGAAGTATGGCTTGATGGTATGGAAATAACTCAATTCACATATTTCCAACAGGCAGGTGGGATAGATTTAAAGCCCATCTCTGGAGAAATAACTTATGGGTTAGAAAGAATTGCCATGTACCTTCAAGGAGTTGACAATGTATATAATTTGAAATGGAATGACACTGTAACCTATGGAGATGTTCATTTGCAAGGTGAAATCGAATGGTCATATTATAATTTTGAAACAGCAGATATAAACTCGTTATTTAAGATGTTTGAAATTTACGAAAATGAATCTTTAAGATTGATAGATAAAAAATTAGTTTTACCAGCTTATGATTACTGCCTTAAATGCTCCCATACCTTTAATCTTCTTGATGCAAGAAATGCTATCTCTGTTGCAGAGAGAGCAAGTTTAATATCAAGGATAAGGGTTCTAGCAAAGGGATGTGCTGAGTTATATTTAAAACAGCGTGAAGAAATGGGATACCCACTTTTAAAAAAGGAAAAATAAATATGAAAAGAGAACTAATTATTGAAATTGGAACAGAAGAAATACCTGCTGGATATTTGAAACCTGCCCTTTTTTCTATGAGAGATAGAGTTACTTCATTGCTCGAAGATTTAAAAATACGTTATGGTAAATCAGAAACTTTTGGTACTCCTCGTAGAATGACTTTATATATAGAAGATGTTGATTACAGACAACAAGATATGGAAGAAGAAGTAGTTGGTCCACCGAAAAAGGTAGCTTTAGATGAAAAAGGTAATTATACAAAAGCAGCAACTGGATTTGCAGCTGCTCAAAATATCTCTTTAGAGGAATTGAAAATAATTACAAAAGATAAAAAGGAGTATATTGGATTTAGAAGAATTAAGAAAGGCGAACCAACACTTGAAATATTAGCTAAACATTTACCTGAACTAATTCTAACCATACCCTTTCCAAAGAGTATGAGATGGGCAGCAGGAGATATTAAGTTTGTAAGGCCTATACATTGGTTATTGGCTCTGTACGGTGGAGAAGTTATTCCATTCAGTATAGGTGAAATAAAATCTTCAAATTTTACAATAGGTCACCGTTTCATGGCTTATAATAAAATTCATGTTTCTTCATTTGAAGAATATAAAGATCAATTAAGAAAAAATTTTGTTATAATCGATATTGAAGAAAGGAAAAACTACATTTTAAATGAGGCTCGAAAAATAGCAAATGAAATAAACGGTATTATTGAAGAAGATATGGATTTAATAGAAACTATAGCAAATCTTTGTGAATATCCAGTACCCTTATTGGGGTCTTTCGAGAGCAAATTTTTAAATCTTCCTCAAGAAATTCTTATAACCACTATGAAAAAACATCAAAAATATATTCCTATTTTTAATAATAACAATGAGTTACTACCTAATTTTATTATTGTATCTAATACAGAGGTGGAAAATCCAAAAACTATCATTGAGGGAAATAGTAAAGTTGTAAGAGCAAGGTTTTCAGATGCCGAATATTATTTTGAAAAAGATAAAAAAATACCCTTATCATCAAGAGTAGAAAGCTTAAAAAATGTTATGTTTCAAGAAAAGTTAGGAAATTATTATGAAAAAACTGAGCGGCTCATTGAATTATGCAACTTTTTAACCTCCTCGATAGATAAAAATTTAGAAGAAAAAACTAAAAGGGCAGCTTTCTTATGCAAAGCTGATTTAGTCACAGGTATGGTTTATGAATTTCCTGCATTACAAGGAATTATTGGCGGTGAATTAGCAAAACTTCAAAAGGAAGATAGTGATGTGGCTCAAGCAATCTATGAACATTATCTACCTCAATCTCCAGAAGATCCTATACCGTCAAATATTGTGGGGAAAATTCTTAGTTTGGCGGATAAAATTGATAGCTTAACCGGTTTTTTTGGAATAGGCATTATGCCTAAAGGTGCTTCAGATCCATACGGTTTAAGAAGAATGGCCATAGGTATAATTAGATTGATTACTGAGATGGAGATTAATATTGATTATACACAGATAATAAAATTTGCATATGAAAAACTTAAAGATAAACTTACAAAAAGTTATGATGAAATATTAAATAATCTTATCGATTTTATTGAAAACAGATTTTATTATCAAATGCAACTTTTAGGATATAGGGTAGATATAATAGATAGTGTTATTTCTACTCATCCTGTAGACTTGTGTAACGCTAAAAAAATTATCGAGGTTATGCATAAAGAATCTCAATCGGCTCTATTTAACGATTTAATTTTAGGTTTTAAGCGTGTTGCCAACATAACAAAAAATATAGAAAATTGTAATTTTGACGTATCCTTATTTAAGGAAGAGGCGGAAAAAAAGTTATATGAAAAATACCTTGAAGCTAATGATAAGATAAATCAGATAATTACAGAAAAACTATTCAATGAAATCCCCATTGTTCTTGCAAATTTAAAGCCAGCTATTGACGAATATTTTGAAAACATACTTGTTATGGACAAAGATGAAAAGATTAAAAATAATAGATTGGCTCTTTTAGTTTCCTTAAGAAAGATTTTTAGTAAACTTATGGATTTTACTAAAATTCAGCAATAAACGGGGGTAATATGAGCAAAAAATATGTTTATTTTTTTGGAGAAGGTAAAGCTGATGGTAAAGCAGATATGAAAGAACTCTTGGGAGGCAAGGGGGCTAATTTAGCAGAGATGTGTCATTTAAAGATTCCTGTACCTCCTGGTTTTACAATTACTACAGAAGTATGCACCTATTATTACAAGCATAATCGTTCTTATCCAAAAGAACTAGAAAAACAAGTAAAAGAGGCTTTAGCTAAGGTTGAAAAAATAATGAAAATGAAATTTGGAGATCCTGAAAACCCCCTTTTAGTATCTGTTAGATCTGGTGCAAGAAGCTCTATGCCTGGTATGATGGAAACGGTCTTAAATATTGGTTTGTGTTCCAAAACAATACCGGGTCTTATTAAAAAAACTAAAAATCCAAGATTTGTTTATGATGCATATAGAAGATTAATAATGATGTATTCAGATGTAGTTATGGAAAAGGCTGCTGGTATAGAACCTAAAGATGGATATGGAATAAGAATACAACTTGATAAAATGCTTGAAGAATTAAAACACAAAAAAAATTATAAAAGTGATGCCGATATAACCACCGAAGATCTCAAAGATTTATGTGAAAAATTTAAGAAAAAAGTTAAAGAAGTACTAAAAAAACCATTTCCCGATGACGCTTATGAACAATTATGGGGTGGGATAGGTGCTGTTTTTGCATCCTGGAATGGGAAAAGAGCCGTTTCATACAGGAGAATTGAAGGGATTCCTGATGATTGGGGGACTGCCGTTAATGTTCAGGCTATGGTATTTGGTAACATGGGTGACACATCAGCAACTGGTGTTGCATTTACAAGAAATCCAGCTACTGGTGAAAATGTTTTTTATGGTGAATGGTTACCAAATGCACAGGGTGAAGATGTGGTTGCTGGAATTAGAACCCCTAACCCACTTAATGAAGCGACAAAAAATGAACACAACATGCATTTGCCTTCTTTAGAGAAAGCAATGCCAGAGGTTTATAAGGAACTTCTTAAAATAAGGAAAATTTTAGAAAAACATTATAAAGATATGCAGGATATTGAATTTACTATACAAGAGGGCAAACTCTGGATGCTACAATGTCGAGTAGGTAAAAGAACTGGAACTGCGGCGCTAAATATGGCAATGGATATGCTTAAAGAAAAACTGATAACAGAAAAAGAAGCTATACTTCGTGTATCGCCAACCCAGTTAGATGAATTACTTCACCCAATAGTTGATCCATCTGCTGAGAAGAATTTGACCCCCTTAGCTAAAGGGCTTCCAGCGGGACCGGGAGGTGCATGTGGAGCAATTGTATTTACTGCGAAAGATGCTGTTGAGGAAACAAAAAAGGGCAAACATGTGATACTAGTTAGAGAAGAAACTAATCCAGAAGATGTGGAAGGTATGAGAGCTGCTGTTGGTATTTTAACAGCAAGGGGTGGAATGACAAGCCATGCTGCTTTGGTTGCAAGAGGATGGGGTAAATGTTGTATTGTAGGTTGTGGTGCTTTAAAAATTGACATCACAAAAAAACAATTAAAAGTTGGTGACAGAATATTTAAAGAAGGTGACTATCTTACTTTAAATGGAACTAAGGGCTATGTTTATGAAGGTAAAGTTAAGATGGTTGACTCAACTGAAAACCCAAGATTTAAATCGTTTATGAAACTTGTTGATAAATATCGTTACTTAAGAGTCAGAACAAATGCAGATACACCAGAGGATGCAAAGACTGCATTAGATTTTGGCGCAGAAGGTATTGGTCTATTTAGAACAGAACATATGTTTTATGGAAAAAATTCAGAAAAACCTCTTTTCTTTTTGAGAAAAATGATTGTTGCTACAAATGAAACAGAAAGAAGAAAAGCACTAGATGAGTTATTCCCATATGTTAAGAAAGACATCAAAGATACTTTATCTGTTATGAAAGGTCTTCCAGTAACAATTAGATTACTCGATCCTCCACTACATGAATTCGTTCCCAATAACATTGAAGAGAGAAAAAAACTGGCTGAGAGTTTAAATATTTCTATTGAAGAGTTCAATAAAAGAGCAGAAGAACTTCATGAAACAAATCCCATGATGGGACACAGAGGAGTTAGACTGGGTATTACCTATCCAGAAATCACAGAAATGCAAATAAGGGCAATTTTTGAAGCAACGGTTGAATTAAACAAATCGGGTAAAAAAGTGATACCAGAAATAATGATTCCCGTTGTTGTTACAAAAAATGAGCTGGATCAACAAAAATCAATTGTAGAGAAAGTATATAATGAAGTATGCAAGAAATATAAAGTAAAAAAGATCGATTATCTTTTTGGTACGATGATTGAGATACCAAGAGCTGCTTTAACAGCCAATAAAATTGCAGAGACAGCTGAGTTCTTTTCATTTGGTACAAATGATTTAACACAAATGGGCTTTGGTTTTTCAAGGGATGATATAGGTTCTTTTCTGCCAGATTATCTGGATAATAAAATTTTACCATCAGATCCTTTTCAGACTCTGGATCAGGAAGGTATCGGTGAGCTTATTATAATTGGAATAGAAAGGGGAAGAAAAACGAGGCCAAACTTAAAGATTGGCATTTGTGGTGAACATGGTGGAGATCCTAAATCCATAGAATTTTGCCACAAAGTGGGAATGGATTACGTAAGTTGTTCACCATATCGTGTACCAGTAGCAAGACTTGCAGCAGCTCAGGCAGCAATAAAATTTCCAAAGAAGAAGTAAAAATATCTTTACGGGGGAAGGGTTAATTTATTTACTCCCCTTCCCTATTCACACTTAATATTTTTTTCTCATATTAGAGGAAAGAATACCAAGGCTTTCTCTATATTTTGTAACTGTTCTTCGTGCTATATTATATCCCTTGGCTTTTAAAATATCAGAAATTTCTTGATCACTTAATGGATATTTTGGATCTTCTTTCTCAATCAGTTCTTTAATTACCTGTTTAACACTTATAGATGCAACGTCTTCAGAACCAATTTTTTTTATTCCAGTACTAAAAAAATACTTCATCTCAAACAATCCATTAGGCGTAAGCATATATTTATTACTCGTTACTCTGCTAATAGTTGATTCATGCAATTCCAACATACTTGAGATATCTTTTAAAGTTAGAGGTCTCATGTAGTTAATGCCCCTATCAAAAAAATCTTTTTGATATTCAACAATTGCTTTAGCTACTCGTAAAATTGTACTCCCCCTTTGATGGATACTCTTGACGAACCAATGGGCATTTTTAATCTTTTCTTGTAAAAAATTTTTTGTATTTTCATCAAGTTCTTTATTTTTTAACATCAATTCATATTGCCTGTTTATTTTTAGAGATGGGATGCCCTCTTTATTTAAAATAACTTTATATTCGTCACCATCTTTGAATACAAAGACGTCAGGTTCAATGTATTGATTTTCGTATTCTGAGAATCCAAATCCTTGTCCTGGTTTTGGATTGAGGGATTTTATAATTTCGAAAGCACATTCGATATCTTCAACAGTGGTATTTAAAACATGAGCAATTTTTTTAAAATTTTTTTTCGATAAGTCTTCTAAATGATGGGTGATAATTTTCTTCAACAAATCCTTTTTATCTGTTTCAAAAACTTCTATTTGAACCAGTAAACATTCAGAAATATTTCTTGAACCCACTCCAACTGGATCAAAATATTGAATTTTTTTTAACACATTTTCAACTCTATCTTGATTAATATTTAGCTTTTGAGCTATTTCATCTATAGATACTCTTAGATAGCCATCGGGATCGATATTACCAATTATTTCTTCACCAATACGCAGCTCTTCATTTGTAAAATGACTTAAATTTAGTTGCCAGAGTAAATGATCATACAAATTTGGTTTTTTTGAAGCAAAATTTTCCCATATATTTTCATCTTCCTCATCATAAGATTTTTGTTGATATGATCTATATTTTGCTTCATATTCTTCACGCAATTTAGAATAGGTATCTAATATTTTTGATACTTCAAGTTCATCTGAATTTTCATACAATTCCGTGTAATTGTTTTTTTCATCAATCTCTAATACAGGATTTTCTTGAACCTCAAGTTCAATAGATTCTTTGAGTTCAAGATGATTTAATTGCAAAACTTTTATAGACAGTTGAAGTTGAGGTGTTAAAACAAGCTGCTGAGTTAATTTAGTTTGCAGTTTTAAATTGATAGACATTACAGTATATAACCTTCACCTAAATAATTTTTTATGACTAACTCATCTTTTGAAATTTTTTCTGGTGTACCTTCTGATAAAATTTTACCATTGCTAATAACATAAGCTCTATCACATATTTTCAAAGCTTCTCTAACATTATGATCAGTGATTATTACTCCAATACCCTTTTCCTTAAGATTTATAACCATACTCTGTATATCAGAAACAAGGATAGGATCAACTCCTGCAAAAGGTTCGTCCAATAATATAAATCTTGGTGATAAACTTAAAGTCCTTGCTATTTCTAACCGTCTTTTTTCTCCACCCGATAATACAGAGGCTCTCTCATGTCGCAAACTTTCTATCTGAAATTCCTTTAAAAGTTGGTTTGTAATAGCATCAATCTCCTCTCTTGCATAATTATTTTCTTCTAAGACCAGTTTAATATTATCTTCTACAGATAGCCTCCTAAATATCGATTGTTCCTGTGCCAAATAGGCTATACCCTTTTTTGCTCTTAAATGAATAGGTAATTTTGTGATTACTTCTTCATCGATAAAAACATTTCCCTTATCAGGGCTGATAATACCAGCAATTATATAAAATGTTGTAGTTTTCCCAGCTCCATTAGGTCCTAATAAACCTACAATCTCACCCGGATTTACATATAAGGTAATATTATCTATAACTCGTTTTTTGCCATAATTTTTTTCAATATTCTCAATCTTTAACAATTAATCCCCCATTTTAAATATAACTCTTGGTCTTTTACCTTCAACTGTGCTTTTATTTTCTTTGATAAAAAAAGTAATTTTGTTACCAATTACTTGATTCTCCCCTTTTTCAGTAACAGTGACTGGATTACCTTCAAGTATAATTATATCCTCTTTATTAAAAAACTTACCTAAATCACCCCTGGCAATCTTATCTTTTTGAACAATCTTAACATCTCCTTTTGCAATCATATAATCTATTTCTTTTTTATTAGATTTTTCATTTTCTGTATAAAAAACTTCCAGCTTAGAGCAATATAGTGTAATATCAGCCTTTTTTGCAACCACATCACCTGAGAAAATTATCATCCTTTTATCTTCCATAAATTCCATAAGATTTGCATTTATATCCACAATATTTTTGTCCTGTGCATGAACATTTTTAAAAAATAAAAAAATCAACATAATAATTAAAACTTTAGCTCTGATAGCCATAATTTACCTCTTATTTTTTTTAATGTTATTTTTTTACTACTTAAATCATAAACTAAATCTCTTCCCTCTATTATGCTTCTGTGTAGATGCATTTTTATATTGTCAGGTGCAAAAATAGTATTTGATTTTTGATTAAAAATTATCTTATTAGTCTCAAGGATATTACTATTTTCTGAAATTGATATGTTATTTTGTAATTCCACCCTATTTTCCTTTTGGTAATTTGTGAGTAAATCTGCTTTAAAATCTATCTTCTTATTTTTATTGTTCTGATAATATCCCTGAAGATTTCTAATTATGTGCTGATCAACTGATTTTGTTAGACCTTTTCCTTCTAAGTAAATTTCTTCTCCACCATCGTTAATAATCATATATGAAAAATTGGTTATATAAACTGGCTCTAGCGATAAATCGATTTCTTTAGAACTATTATAAGAATAAATCGAAATGGGGTATAACAAAAATGTTAGCAAAATATAAACTAAAAATATATTAGCATTTTTCATACCAATTAAAATATAACATAAAATTATTGAAAATACAATCTGGCACTTGGTATAGACATATTAACCAGTAGATTTTTTCCCAGGAAACATTGCCATCATTACTTAATAAAACCCTTCTTACCATCTCTCTTGCAAATTTAGGTGATTGTTTCCTTAACTCATCATAGGGGATAATACTCATACACTATGTCTCCATCCTGGTAGAAATTTTGGGATTCTATCCCAAGTTTTGTG
>CALINM010000149.1 GCA_938045315.1 uncultured bacterium
TGTTTTAATGCCATATATAAATTTTTTATAGCTTTTTTTGTTGGTTTTTTATTAATATCCCATTTATATCCTTTTATTAACAGTAAATATGTTTCTGGCTCTTTTCCGTATAATTCTTTTGAAAGAAATAAGATACTTTCAGGACTCATTTTATGAGAAGTATAAAAATCTTTTTTTAAAGGCGATATTTTAATTAAATTATAACTTTTTATTATACTTTTACCCGAATCAATAAAAATGACCACATTATATTTGGAAATTTCCAGCGAATCCTCAATATTTAACTGATAATTTGAATCAAAATCAATATTATAAAATCTATTTTTTTTAACCCAACAACTCAAATTGTCTACGGCAAGTATTCCTAATCCATCGTCCTGTCTTCCTGGATTGCCATATCCATAAATAAGAATTTTATTTGCTTTTTTTGTCAATTATATTACCCTTTGAATCAATAAGAGTAATCTCCAATGGCATTTCTCCAAATGCATGGGTTGCGCAGGATAAACATGGATCATAAGCTCTGATTCCAACCTCTATGGCATTCAACATAGATTCACTAATATTAGATTTTCCATTAATCAGCGATTTGGCAATAAAATTAACAGATTCATTCATTGGCTGGTTATTATTTGTTGTTGAAACTATCAAATTGCATTTTATTATCTGATCATTATCATTTATTTCATAATCATGGAATAATGTCCCGCGTGGGGCTTCAATTAAACCTATTCCCCTTTTTGCCTTTGTTCCTTTTGTAATAAGATTTTCGCTTTGCAAATCAGGATCATTTAATAAATCCCGTATCATTTCAGCGGCATGAAGCGTTTCTATTAACCTGGCCCAATGAGTATGTAAACAAATATTACTGATTTTACCTGTTATACTTTTGTATTCTTCAAACTCTTTTTGTGCAAGTGGTGTTGGTATAAAATCAACGGTATTTAATCGCGCTAAAGGTCCTACTCTATACCATCCTTTATCAGGTCCTAGTTGTTTTAAATATGGAAATTTCATATAACTCCACGAACGGACTTCTTCTCTTATATATTCAAGATAATCCTGATAATCTACATCGTTTAGTATCTTTTTCCCATTTTCATCAACAGCGCGTAAAACGCCATGATATAAATCAAGAGCTCCATCTTTTCTTACTAATGATAAATGGTTTGATGGAAATTTTGAAAAATTATCTATAAAATCCTTATTTTTTTTATAATAACTTTTAAAAAAATCAATGGCTGCCTTTGCCCATGTTATCATCATATCTGCATTAAATGGATTTGGACCTTTTAACAGTTCATCTCTCTCTTTTATGCTTAAATTTTTATTTATTCCACCAGGTATTGCACCAGTACCATGTATCTTTTTACCTGCTGTTCTTGCTATAACTTCCTGCCCGAATTTTCTCATCAATACAGCTTGGACCGCAAGATCTTTATTTTCAATCGCAATATTAATTACATTTCTTTTTTCTGGAAGAGCATCATAACCAAATAGTAAATCTGGTGAAGCCAAATGAAAAAAATGTAGCGAATGAGACTGAAAAATCTGACCATAATGCATAAGACGCCGCATTTTTTCTGCGACTGGTGTCAATCCTTCTCCTGTGCCTGCTCCTACTATAACATCCATTGCTTTTGCTGCCGCAAGATGATGGGAAACAGGACATATACCACATAATCTTTGAACCAAAACTGGCGCCTCCCAATATGGTCTGCCAAGAACAAACCTTTCAAATCCCCTGAATTCAACAATATGGAGTCTTGATTGAATGATATTATTATTATCATCTATTTGTATTGTAACTTTACCATGTCCTTCAACACGTGTTACTGGTTCAATTACTATTTTTTTTGCCATTTTATTGTACTCTCCTTATGTTAATCATATTTTAATACCTCATATGGTATTAACATTTCGTTTCCTACTACGAGCGCATATAAAGCATTCCATATTAAATCAGCCCTTGGCGGACACCCTGGTAAAAAATAATCTATTTTTACTATCTCATGACAAGGATAAACTTTATTCAGTATTTTTGGTATATCAGGATCATTAGGTATTATTTTTCTTGGATTTGCATCTTTTACTGTGGGACCATTTAAATATGCTTCTTCTAAACATTCGCTTAAAGGAATCCCATTACGAAGCGCAGGAAGTCCACCCATTATTGCACATTCACCAAGTGAAATTAAAATATCACAATTTTTTCTGAATTCTTTTAAAACATGTACATTCTCGTCATTACAACATCCTCCTTCAATAATTCCAATATCACAATGTTTGGTAAATTTCTTTATATCGTTTATTGGCGATTTATTAAATTCTACAAGTTCAATGAGATCTAAAATTCTTTCATCTATATCAAGAAATGACATATGACAACCAAAACATCCGGCCAAAGATGTTGTTGCAATAATTTTTTTCTTATTAGGCATATTCATTATCTCCTTTTCTATTTTTTTTCAATATCACTGCCAATTGGATTATAATCGTATTTTCTTTTACCTATTGGAACCGTAAATCCCTTTTCTTTTACAAGTATTGCACCTACAGGACATATATCCATACATTTTTGAGCAAGTTCATCAGAAATATTTTTTGATGTTTCCTTATCAATATTTATTTCCAAATTTTCCCCACGTTTTCCATAAGCAAAAATTGATTTTCCCTGTTCATTTTTTATACCTCTTATACATCTTTTACATAATATGCAACGATTATGGTCTTTTATTAATTTGGGATGCCATGCTTCAATGGATCTTTTAGGAAACAAATAAGGAAATTGCGGAGCCATAATTTTATATCTATATGCAAGTGCTTGTAATTCGCAATTACCACTTTTTTCACATGATGGACAAAAATGATTACCTTCTATAAATAATAATTCAATTACCGCCTTTCTGAAATTTTCCAATTCTTCTGTTGATGTTTTTATATCCATGTTTTCTGAAACTTTTGTTGTGCAGGCAGTTGCAGGTTTTCCATTAATTAAAACCGTACATATTCTGCAAGATCCTTTTGGTGGTATCCCAGAGAAATTACATAAAGTGGGAATATAAATATTATTTTCTTTTGCTGCTTCTATAAGTTGCTTTCCCTCTTCTGCCAAACATATTTGTCCATCAATGGTAAATTTTACAAATATAGACATTGTTTTCTCCTTTATTTTTTATTTACGACTTCCATATAGTCTTTTATAGCTGAGTTTTCATCAAAATCAGGATTAAACAACTCAATATTACCTTTGACTTTTTCCTCATAGAGTTGTCTAAAATTTTTAATTGTACTTATCGTAGGATTGGCTGCGGTTTGGCCTAAACCACATCTGTTGTTTTTCATAAAAGCAGCCCAACTTAATAAATTATCAATATCACTTTTTGTTCCTTTCCCATCAACAATCTTTTTTATAATTTTTTCATAAATAACTGTTAATGTGCGACAAGGCACACATGAACCACAAGATTCTTCCTTAAAAAAATGTTGAAAGTTTAAAACAACATCTTTTATCAAATCCCTTTTTTTACTGATTATAATTAATGAACCACCTGTTGATAGATCTTCATAAGCTAAAATCCTGTTAAATTCTTTTTCAGAAATACAGTTTCCCGATGGCCCGCCTACCTGCACCGCAAGAACATCCTGAGTTTTTGCTCCTGCTTTTTTTAATATATCATTCACAGAAAAACCCCATTCAAGTTCATAAATACCTGGTCTTTCACAATCACCGGAAATACTTAAAACTTTTGTGCCTTTGGACTCTTTTGTCCCCATTTTATTATACCACTCAGCTCCGTTTAATATAATTTTAACAGCAGTACAAAATGTTTCTACATTATTTACTACTGTTGGTTTATTTAAATAACCACTTTCTACTGGGAATGGAGGCCTATCACGGGGTTCACCCCGTTTTCCCTCAGCAGATTCAATTAATGCTGATTCTTCACCACATACATAAGCCCCTGCCCCACATTGTATTCTTATATCAAAATCAAATCCTTTTTTTCCATTTATAAAACTACCTAATAATCCTTCTTCTCTCATTTCTTGCAATACATGTTCTAAATAATTTTTCATATATCTATATTCATTTCTCAGATAAAGTATGCCATATTTTGCACCAACAGCATATCCAGCTATAATCATACCTTCAAAAACTAACTTGGGTAATTCAGTAAGAATTACTCTGTCCTTAAATGTCCCTGGTTCACCTTCATCGGCATTACAGAAAATATATTTAATGTCACCTTTTGCCTTTCTTGCTATTTCCCATTTCAACCCGGTTGGAAATCCGGCACCGCCTCTGCCACGTAAATATGATTTTTTTAATTCTTCTATAACATCAGTAGAACTTAATTCTTTAACAATTTTTTTAACAGCTTCCCCTGGGGTATAATCTGAAAATATAACAGCACCTTTTTCCCTAATATTATTATTAACCAAAGACCGCATTAAATAGTGAGAATTATTTCCTTCACCATATTTATTTCCTTTTATATCTTCTATTGATTTTTTTTCCTTCATTAATTTAACAATATTTTTTACTTTATCTGGTGTGAGTGAAGGAAATGGGTGTTCATTTATTAAAGCAGCTGGTTCTTGATCACTCATACCAATACATGCTGTTTCAAATAACCCTATTAACCCGTCAGGAGTTACCTGACCTGTTTTAATACCAAGTTCTTCTTCAAAAACCTTTTTGATTTCCTCTTTACCATAAAAATTAGAAACAACACTATCATTTAAATATATTGTGTATTTTCCACGTGGTTCTCTATGAAAAAAATGATAAAAACTTAATGTCTGTAATATTTCTACCTGCGGAATATCTAGGGATTTTGATATTTGCTCCACAGTCCAATCATTTATAAACCCAAGTTCTGTCTGCACATCAAGCAAAATATCCATTAATCTTGTTTCATCACCATTGTATTTTTTTATTATTGCATTTATTGTATTGCCCATGTTCTCTCCTTTATGTGTGAAATTTATCACAAGTATAACTATATAAGCATTTTTTAAAAAATTTGTCAAGTGTTTTTATTTTCCATACAACGCGTTAGAAAACGCGTTTTTAATGAAAAACTAAATTTTTTTATTAT
>CALINM010000150.1 GCA_938045315.1 uncultured bacterium
GTTAGTTATTGGTAGTATTTCTGAAGATAAAGATTATTATTTAGATTTTGAAGACAATTTTCAACTGGTTAATAAAGTAATAATCGAAGATGAGAACAAATCAGTTAAATTTCATCCTATCGAGAACTTTTTAAATTACATTAAATCTGAAAAAGATTATTTCAAAATTTTAATAACAACTGCTCATGAAAAGCAGGCAAAAAAAATTGCAGATATATTGACAAATTATTATTTATCTACACCTGAGATCTTACAAAGTTTTGATGAGTTTCTTGAAAGAGCAACCAAAGGAAAAATCTATATAATTTCTGGTTTTGTAAAACGAGGATTTAAATGCTTTTCTGATAATATCTGGATTATAACCGAAGAAGAAATCTTTGGTAAGATTGAAAGGGAAAAAAAGATTAAAAAAGAGAAAAAAGGGTTATCCTCAATAATTTCAGATCTCTATGAGTTGAATGTTGGAGATTTAATTGTTCATGTTGATTATGGAATAGGGATTTATAAAGGACTAAAGCAAGTTGAAGTTCTAGGGAAAGTAGGTGAGTACATTGAAATTGAGTATGCGGATAATGATAAACTTTTTATTCCAGTAGAAAAGATTGGACTGATTCAAAAGTATATTGCTTCTGAAGATTATGTGGCAAGGATTGATAAATTAGGCGATAAAAGATGGCAGAAAACAAAGAAAAAGATAAAGGAAGATCTAAAAAATTGGGCTGAAGAAATTATTAAGGTTGAGGCTTTAAGAAAAGCTCAAAAGGGATTTTCTTTTAAAATAGATCCCTTAGCTATTGAAGAGTTTGAGGCATCTTTTGAGTTTGAGGAAACAGAAGATCAGTTAAAGGCAATTGAAGAAACACTAAAGGATATGCAAGATGAAAAACCGATGGACAGACTAATCTGTGGTGATGTGGGCTTTGGTAAAACTGAAGTAGCCTTAAGAGCTGCATTTGTTGCGGCACATTCAAAAAAACAGGTTTGCATAATTGCTCCTACCACGATTCTTGCTGAACAACACTACAACGTTTTTAAAAGAAGATTTAGTCCCTTTGGGTTTAGGGTTGGTTTAATGAGTAGGTTTGTAGATAAAAGTGAGCAGAAAAAAGTATTAGAAAAAATAAAAAATGGTGAAGTTGATGTTATCATTGGCACGCATAGATTGTTAGGAAAAGATGTAATCTTTAAAGACCTAGGACTTCTTATTATTGACGAAGAACATAAATTTGGTGTAACCCATAAGGAAAAAATAAAATCCATGAAAGCAACTGTTGATATTCTGACTCTTACAGCAACACCGATACCTAGAACATTGTACATGTCTGTATCGGGGCTAAAAGATATAAGTATAATAGTTTCGCCTCCCAAGGGAAGGCAATCTATAAAAACTTTTGTTACAAATTTTTCTGAATCCATAATACGTGATGCTGTAGAAAGGGAGATACAAAGAGGAGGTCAGATTTTTTTTATTCATAATTGGGTGCGCGGAATTGGAGCAATGAAAAGATATTTAGAAAGGATTTTACCGGATGTTAGAATTATGATAGGTCATGGGCAGATGGAGGAAAAAGATTTAAAGAAAGTAATGGAATTATTTGCTGCGGGGAAAGCTGACTTACTCCTTTCAACTGCTATTGTTGAGTCAGGTCTTGATCTACCTAATGTAAATACAATCATTGTAAACAGAGCTGATAAGTTTGGTCTGGCAGATTTATACCAGTTAAGAGGTAGAGTTGGTAGATCTAATAGAAAAGCCTATGCATATTTTTTAATACCCTCCTTTGAAAGTATTACAAAAGATGCTTTGAAAAGACTAAAGTTTCTTCAAGAGATGGAAGAATTAGGTTCAGGGTTTAGGTTAGCAGTTCATGATTTAGAAATAAGGGGAGCAGGAGATTTATTAGGCAAAAAACAGTCTGGACACATTAACGAGGTAGGGCTTGAACTTTATACTCAGTTGTTAGAAGAAGCAGTTAGAGAAGTAAAGTTTGAAAGAGGGGAGTTAGTTGAAGAAAAAAAGAAGTTAACAACAGAAGTTAAATTACCTTATCCAGCATACATACCCGAGTGGTATATGCAGTCTTCTAGAGAAAGAATGGAATTTTATAAAAAAATTCTAAATTCAAATTTACTTGATGAACTAAATTATATAAAAGAAGAATTAGAAGATAGGTTTGGGAAGTTACCCTATGAACTTGAAAACTTTATTTATTATAAGGAATTGGAAATAAAGTGTTCTGAGATTGGTTGTATCGAATGTTATTATCATGAAGATAAGATAGTTGTGACATTTGATTTTGATTGTATACCACCAAAAGAAATAATAAATGAAATTTTAAAAAAAATCAGTGAAAGTAGGTTTGTGGTGCCCAATAAATTTTATTTTTCTCTTCGTAATTTTAAAGATAAAAATATTGATAATATTAAAAAGGTTTTACAAGTCTTTTTAGAAAATGTTAAAATTAAAAGATAAAACTAAAAGGAGCTAATATGAAAAAAACAAAGCAAATTTTATTTATTTTAGTATTTTTTAGCCTGGTATTTGGGTGTAGTAATAAGGCTACATCTAAGGAAGCTGTGGAGAACAAATCCTTAAAGGAAGGGGTCATTTTAATTAAGATCGGTGATAGTGGAATTACCGATAAAGAGATAAAAGAAGAGTTCGATATGTTGCCAGACCAATTAAAAGCCTTGGTTAATACAAAGGAAGGAAAAAAGCAGTTTATAGATAGCCTTATAACAAGAGAAATTATATTTCATGAAGCCAAATCAAAGGGATTTGATAAAAATGAGAAGGTATTACAGGATTTAGAGAAAATAAAAAAGAGACTTATTATAGAGTCTTATTTAAGGGAGGCGATTAAATTTGACGAGAAAGTAGATGACAAAGCTTTAAAAGAGTTTTATAAAAAACATGAAAAAGAATTTGTATCACCCGAGAAGGTACATGCGAAGCATATACTTGTTAAAGATAAAAAATTAGCGGATGAGATTCTGGAGAAGCTAAAAAAAGATCCAAATCAGTTTGAAAAATTAGCACAAGAGCATTCAATAGATTCCTCAGGTAAGAATGGTGGTGATTTAGGGTTTCTTGAAAAGGGGACATTAGTGCCTGAATTTGAAGCAGCCCTGGATAAATTGACAAAAGAAGGACAAATAAGTCCCATCGTTAAAACTGATTACGGTTATCATATAATAAAATTTGTAAAGAGGGAAAAAGGTACTCTACCAAATTTTGAAGAAGTAAAAGAAGAAGTCAAAGAAATGTATCTAAAAGAGAATCAGAGGGCTCTATTTGACAAAATTGTAAGTGATCTAAAAAATAAATATA